>JACMMM010000059.1 GCA_014379065.1 Saprospiraceae bacterium | reverse complement strand
CACGAAGGCACTACGCTTAGAGAGTTTTTCCACTGACAGGATGGTAAAAGTCAATTTGCCCATTGCGTCGAGATTGGGATATCCTTTTTTGTAATTGTCCAAGGTCTGCTGCCATCCATAAGTTAACCCCTTTGAGCCGATAAATCGCAAACTATCGGACTTCCAATAACCTGCCATGAATCCCTCCAAATCGCCACGGCTCCAAGCGGCTTCCTGCTCAGCCATAACTCGGCGAATGGCTTGATGATCAGCGGATTGGGCTGCTGCAAAGGCTGCATAAAACCACAAAATGATTGCCAGGATTTGTTTCATCAGAAAAATGATATGTTTAGTCCAACCCAATATTAGGCGAAGACTTCCGTTCTTTGGCCTCTCTTTTTAAATGCAAATCTATTTCATGCACAGAGGTTCATCACAATTTACGCGCTCTTTTTTCTGCTTTATTTTAGTATTTATCTATGCCAGTGCTTATGGGCAAAAGGCCCCTGAGCAGTTGGTAGTGAGTGGCACAGTATTGCTCAAAGATAAAGCAGCCCCTGACAACAAAGCATTGCTCGCAAGTCTGAAAACGACTTGGAAACTGAAAGCCGACTCCATCAATTTTGGTGAAAAAACATTGGTTTTCAATACAATAGCCGGAGCAACGGTCATGGTGGCTTACCTGGAATATCCCATTGCCCCTGATGAGCTGGGCGCTGCTGCCCGACTCTCTTGGCTCTGGAAAACCGCAGCCGAGGAAACTTCCAAGCATCAAGCACAAGTCGTAATTTCGGTTATTGGGTCGGCCAACCACAGCTTGGATCTTCACAAGATTTTCACCCAAACTGCTGCTGCGGTGCTCGAAGTCACGCGCTCGCCAGGCATTTACATGGATGGCCAATACCTTCTGCTTTCTGCTGGGTATTATGCTGCTGCGGCCCGTAACATGGTGCAAAATCAGAGCATCCCGCTCTATTGCTGGGTTTATTTTGGGAGGCCGGGTAGTGGCAACGGCTTTACCTATGGGCTAACAGAATTTGGTTTGCCTGAAATGGAAATCGTGAACGCTGCACACGCTGAAGCAGAGGTCCACGCTGTACTTTACGATGCCTCTATGGCTGTGGTAAAATATGGTACCCTCCTTAAGGATGGGCAAACCCTGAGCACAGAAGAAGGTGGCAAGTTCGTAGTGCACCTGACCCAAGGCACTTATCTAGAAGATAAAAAAGTGCTCAAACTGGATTATTAACCAAAAAATATAAGTCAAGCATTATCATGCGGATTATTGGCTACATCGAACATCCAAGCCTAAAAATATCGGTATTTAAAAATGACGGTCGGACCTCGGTAAAATTTGAGACTTCGCGCTATGAGCAGACGTTCAAATTGGGAGAAGACGAGCGTTTCGCCACCGTTGAAGGGGTGCAAAAACTGGTGGATGGCCCGATGATCGAGAAAGTTTTGGAAGGTTTTAGGCAAATGCACAGCACGAGTTTGGAGGCCATCGTGCGCGCATTTCCCACACCTGAAGTAGCCTTATTTGAGGACATAATTTGATCTTACCAATCACCATTCACCAAATCACCATTTACCAATAACCAATTCACCAATCCCCCCCTGCCCCACCGCCGCCGAAAGATCCACCGCCAAAAGAACCGCCACCACCGCCGCCCCAACTGCCTCCACCTCCACTGCTTCCACCACCACCCCAACGGTCGCCGCCAATCCACCAACCACCGCCAAAATTGTCGTCCCCGCCATTGCGCTTGTTGCGGCCAGTACCGCTGTGGGTAAACCATTGGCCCACTTTCCTAAGTTTGTACACGATGGTGCCGAGCACAAGAAAAAACACCAAAGCGATAAACAAAACGATCAAAATCGCTCCTCCGGTACCCATTTTTTCCGTTGGCTCGTTTGTGAACTCTCCTTCCAAAGCGCCGATAATGCGGTCAAGTCCCTCATTAATGCCCTCGTAATACTGCTGCTGGCGGAAATACGGGGCCATTGTATTGCGAATAATTTGACCTGCTGTGATATCGGGTAAAGCCCCTTCCGTACCATAACCTGTGGCAATAAAAATGCCCCGGTCAGGTGGCTCGCTTTTAATGAGCATAACCACACCGTTGTTCTTGTCTTTCCGCCCGATGCCCCATCGGTTGCCCAACTCAAACGCATAACTGGCCTTGTCATAATCGCCAATATCAGGGCGAATCATGACCACTATCTGCGTGGAGGTGCTGTCCCAATAGGCGCGGAGTTTTTGTTCCAGCGCATTCTTCTGAAAGTCTTGTAGCCATCCCGCATAATCGTGGACATATACTGCTGGTTCCGGCTTTGGCGGGAATAAATTGTCATCGCTTTGAGCGAACAAAGCCAGTGGCAGTAACAGTAGGTTTACCAGCCATAGTTTCAACGAAGGCTGGAGCAGGTTTACCAGCCCTTTAGCCGTAAATAATCTCGTCAGGAAGTTCATTGTCGTTGTTGTTTTCATCGGCAGGGAAGTATTCGCTTAAACGTTCGCCAATGAGTTGGATGGCCATGCAAAGGCCCTCGGCGGCTTCATCGCGTCGAAAATGCTCTTGCAGAAGTTTTTTCTCTTGTTCCCAGAAATGATAGCCGACACGGTCGTGAATGCCGGCATCCCCCCAGATGGCGAAATGATGGCTCTTTTCGGCGAGGTAGACCAACACTGCATTGCGCTCTTTGGTGTTGAACATCCCAAAAAGTTGGAAAACCTCTGCCGCGCGCTCCACAGGAAAGTCGCGCATACAGAAATCTTCCACGAAAAGGCGGATTTCACCGCTCGTGCAGCGCTCAGCTTGTTGTATGGCCAAGATAATTTTGGCTTCTTCTTCTTTGGTGAATAGCATGGGCCAAGGGCTTTTAAAAGGATCTATTGCCCAAACTTTTGGTTCAAATCAGGAGTCTTATCCGCGCCAGATTCGGCCTGGAAATATCCTTTTGGAGAAAAGCCAAAAACACCGGAGAGCAGGTTGGTAGGGAAACGTCGGATATAGGCATTGAACCCATTTACAGCTTCATTGAAGTTGCGTCTGGCCATGGCGATTCGATTTTCCGTTCCTTCGATCTGCGTTTGCAAATCCAAAAAACCTTGATTTGCTTTTAGGTTTGGATATGCCTCTACAACGGCCAAAAGGCTTTTCATGGTGCTAGCAAGGGCATTTTGACTCTGTTCAAAACGTTGGATGGCCTCAGGGGAAAGGTTGTTGGCATCGACTTTCACCTGTGTTGCAGATGCGCGTGCTTGCACAACGGCTTCCAAGGTTGATTTTTCATAATTCGCACCCGCTCTCACTGTCGCAACTGCTTGATCCATCAGGGCCATGCGGCGTTGATACTGGTTTTCCACTTCCGACCATTTGGCTTTGATGCCCTCTTCCATGGGGCCCAGTTTGTTATAAGTGTTGCACATGCTCATGCCAAGCACGGCCACCAGGATCACGAGTATGATCGGGAGATATTTGCGAAAGTTTGTCATAGTTTCAAGATTTGAGTTGAATGTTTTGTTTTGAAAAATTGAATGGGCGAAAGTATATAGAATGATGCAGTGATGGAGCGATAAAGTGATAGGGATACAGAAAGTTTTGCCTGATCAAGCAAATTCAACGACGAAACGCTGCGGCCAAAATCCCTGCCGCCACCGCAGCGTTTAGTGACTCTGCTTTACCAGCCGGGTGGCGGGGGATGCTGATCTGGTGGGTGAGCAAGATTTCTGCTTGAGCCGAAATGCCTCGCCCTTCGTTGCCGATAAGAAGTAAGCCATTTTGGGGCAGTTTTGTTTCAAAAACATTTTCCCCATCTAGCACCGCTCCAGCTACTGGGATTTGCGGGATGCCCACCAAAATCTCGGCCAATTCGATTTCCCCAGTGCATACCCTGAAAATTGCCCCCATGCTCGCCTGCACGACTTTTGGGCTAAAAACATCCACACAATCGTGCGAGCAAAACACGGCGGGAAAGCCAAACCAATCTGCCACGCGGAGGATGCTACCCATGTTGCCGGGATCTTGGATGCCGTCCAAAAAGAAACAAATGTCAGTAGTTGCAAGTTGAAAGTTACAAGTTCCAAGTGGGGTGTCCACTACTGCCAGCACATTGTTGGGAGTGGTAAGGGCTGATATTTTGGCAAGTTCGGCTTCTGTGACGGAGGTAACTTTATCTGAAAATGGTCGCAAAAACCGGACGTTTTTTTCAATCCAGGATTCCAATGCAAAGATGGCGGATACACTTAGGCGCGACTGTCCGAGCAGTTCGGTTACCATTTTCTCGCCTTCAACGAGGAACTGACCATGTTGCTGGCGGTATTTTTTTACGCTGAGGGAGCGGAGGTGCTTGAGTTGGGAGTGGGAGAGCATTTGCGATAAAAGTATATTAAATTGAAATGGAAGCGTCTTTGGCTTTGAATGTCCACGAAGCAAATTTTCAGTCTCCGGCGAAATAAACGTGTAAAAGCAAAAATATTTAATGGTTTTGAGCGCAACGAAACCCGAAAACGTTGCACCTGTCGTTCGGATAGCTACTGCACCAGCGACTTAAGGGATTAGTGTAATGGTCATGACTCCAAGAACAACCGTGAAGAACGCGCAAAGAATCTGAATAAACATTCTGAGTATCAGCTTGCTTTAAGGAAGGGTAATCCCAGCACCATTCCCACACATTTCCGCTCATGTCATGAAAGCCAAGTTCGTTGGCTTTTTTTTCGCCGACAGGATGGGTTTTGCGTTCTGAGTTTTTCCAATACCACCCTACCTCGCCCAAGTTATTGCTACCAGCATACTCATAGCCTTTAGAAAGCGTACCGCCCCGCGCTGCAAACTCCCATTCGGCTTCGGTGGGCAAGCGCAAGCCATTGCTGCCTGCAATACGGCTAACTGTTTCTTTTTCAATCCCATAAGCTTGTTTAAGACCGTTTATCTCACTAAGCCAATTGCAATAAGCCACCGCATCGAACCAAGAGACATTGATAACAGGCCGCTTGCCACGTCCCCAGCCTTCATCACTAGGTTTCTCGATTTTCATGGCTTCACAATAGCGGTCGTATTCCCCAAAAGTGACAGCGTATTTGCCCATGGCGAAGTCGCTTAGGGTGCATTCTACATGGTCGCCAAGGCGGAAGGTGCCGCCTTTGACTGAAATCATTACTGGGAGCAGTGGAAAGGTTTTTTCGTTCGTTTTTAAGGCTTGTGCTTGAACTAAACCATTCTGAATTTCCACAATCTTGGCCTTTATGCCGTCATACACCGAATCAAAAGCCTCATCGGCAGAAGCCCATTTGGCAATAGGGAGGCCGTTTTCTGGCAAGGCTTGAAGCTTGGCGATTCTCGGGTCGTCTTCCCAGAGACATTGCCGGGCAATGATGGGGATGATGTGGGCTTTGCCCTGCTCGTAGCGCTCAAAAGCCTCCACAATTTCCACCTGCTCGATGTAGTCAGAGTTAAAAAAGTCAATGCTGATAATGGGCAGAATGATATCGGCAACAGCCAAATGGCCTCGAATGACTTTGTCCCAGTCGTCGCCAGCCACCAGATCGCGGTCGTGCCAAGGAGCAATTAGCCCCTGCGAGCGCAGGAGTTTGAGCCGTTTGAGGAGGCCTTCTTTGAAGCCACGGTCTTCGTGGGCATAGATTATAAAAATTTTAAGCGGAGCGTCGGGCTGCATATCAAAGGTTTCCAGCAGCAAATGTAAAACTTGTGGCAACTCAAACCTAGAACCCGTAGCCATAGGGCGACACCCGCGATTTTTTACCGACTTTTGCCGCAACCAAAATTTCGTTGAAGCATTTACTCCACTATGTTTTTCTTCCAAAAAAGAATATCGCAGTTTGTGCAGTCTATTCATCCGATGACTTTGAGTCATCGGATGAATAGACTGCACAAACTGCTATTACCCCAGCCTTCGTTGAAACTATGGCTGGTAAACCTGCTGCTGTTACTCGCACTCTCAGCCTGCAATGTCACCAAGCATCTCGACGCCGAAAAAGGTGAGCGGCTGCTGGTCAAAAACGCTCTAAAAATAAAGTCCGAAAAAAAGCTCAGCCTATCCGCTAAAAGCGCCCTCTCCAATGAGCTCGCGCCTTTTTACCGCCAAAAGCCCAACCGCCGCAACTTGGGCATATTCTATCCACGATTGTGGTTTTACTACAAGTACCGCGATCGCAAGTCAGATTTCGCCAAGTGGATCAACAAGCGCATCGCAGAGCCGCCGGCCGTCTATGATTCTATATTGGCACAACGAACAGCGTTGAACTTCAAAAACCAGATACGTCAAAAAGGATATTTCCGCGCAGAATCCAGTTTCAAAACTACCTTAATCGGGAAGTACAAGGCCAAAGTTGCCTACCAACTCATCCTCGGCCCACGCTATACTGTTGAAAATGTACAATTTGCGAGTCGAGACACCCAGATACTTACTATCCTGCACACTACTGCCGGAGAGTCGCTCATCAAGCAAGGCACCCCGCTCGACATCCACATTTTTGATGCCGAAAAACTGCGCATTACCTCCATCCTGAAAAATCGGGGCTACGCTTACTTTATCCCGCAGTATATCGAATTCGGCGGCGACAGCACGGATACTAAAGCCAATGTGACCATTGAAGTGCTACCATACAATGACAGCACGATGCACCGCACCTATACGATTGGAAAAGTAGACGTGCTCTCTGGAGTGGTGCCCAACTTTTCATCGGTGCGGCGCGACACGACCATTAGAGGGGTCTATTTTGCCGCTGCAGAAGCGAAACTTTGGATAAGGCCCACCCTGCTCCGCAAAAAGATCTTGCTCAACCCAGACAGCTTGTTCCGACAGTCGAATTTTGACCAAACACTGCGCAACCTAAATGCCTTAGGGGTGTACCGTTTCGTGTCGCTGCGGCCCTTGCAAGACAGCACGGAGAGTGATAAAATAAACGTAACAGTGAACCTCTCGCCCAACAAGCGTTTTTCGCCCGGCGGTGATTTGGACTTCAACTACTCCCGCAATTCGATCAGCAACGGTCTTTTGGGGCTTTCCCCGATTTTTTTCTTGCAAAACCGCAACCTGCTCTCTGGTGCGGAAAATTTGCAAAGCAGCGTGAGCTACAACATCGAGTTCGATATAGCCAACCCGAAAATCGTTTTTTCCCAAGAGTTCAAGTTTCAGAACGACCTCTTGTTCCCCCGTTTTTTTGATTATTTCGGTTTTTGGCGGGTTGCCAATAAAATCCATGTGGGCAAAAAACGCGTGTTCTCTAAGGGTTTCTACCAAAGAATTCGCTCTGATGGCGAAGCAAAACTCTCACTGAACTACAACTACCTGCACGTCACAGATTTCTACTCCTATCACCTCTCGAACGTATCCTTTGGTTACCGGGTACGCTCTCATCCCGAGCATCAATACTACTGGGACCACATTGGTTTTGATGTGCTGCGCCCACGTTTCGATTCGCTATTGGTCCCTGGCGAATTCTTGCAGCGAAGTTTTGGCAACCAACTTTTTACGGGCTTGGTATTGCGCAATTTCAACTACACCTATGCCAACCGACCCAACCGTTTTGGCGAACGCTGGAATTATCGTTTCAGCTACGAATTGAGTGGCCTCGAAGTATTGGCTGCCAACAGCCTGTGGCCTTTGATTACGGGCAAAGAAGAGCCCGTTTGGCGTATCGGAGATCTAGATTTTGCGAAATTCCTGCGATTCGACCAAGAAGCCGTTTACACACGAAATTTCACGCCAAACTTGGTAGGAGCAGTGCGTATCGGGGCTGGAGTGGCCACGCCGTTTGGTGATTCACGGGCCGTGCCTTTTGTCAAGCAGTTTTTCGTGGGCGGCCCTTCAAGCCTTCGCGCCTGGCGTATTCGCGAACTTGGGCCGGGCGGCTATGTGCCACGCGATAGCCTCAGTAATGAAGCCCGTCCATTAGCAACCCAACCATTTTATCAGGCCGCAGATTTTCGATTCGAGTTTGGAGGCGAATTGCGTTTTCCGCTGTTCTTGTGGCTCAAAGGCGCCGTTTTCATTGACGGTGGCAATATCTGGACGCTTCGCAAAGACCCTGACCGATTAGAATCGGAATTGCGTTGGGATTCTTACAAAAATATAGCCATCGGCACTGGCGTCGGACTTCGAATGGATTTGGATTATTTTGTGCTGCGCATGGACTTTGGAGTGCCGTTACGCCGCCCTTACGCCGATGAAAATGGTGGAGGTTATTGGGTGCGCGACTTTTTCACCAAAATGAAGTTCAACCCAAATTTGGCAGTGGGTTATCCATTTTGAAGTAGTTGAGAATGTTGAGGATGTTGAGAATGTTGAGGATGTTGAGGGTTGAGTTTGTTGTGTGGAAAATGTCTACAATATCAACCCTCAAAAAACGCAAACATGGCCACGAATTAAAAATT
>JACMMM010000564.1 GCA_014379065.1 Saprospiraceae bacterium | reverse complement strand
GGTGAACATATTCGGAAAGAAAAAATGGGGAAGGGTACTGGTTTTGGCCAACCGAATTATGGGGAAAAGTCCAAACCTGCGCCATTGAAAATTTTCATTTCCTATTCCAAACACGACCTCGCCCACAAAGACACTTTGCTCAAACATCTATCCGGGTTGCGCGACAGAATTATCACTTGGCACGACCGCGACATTCTCGCTGGAGAAGATTGGGACAAAAGCATCAAAACGGCTTTAATGGAAGCGGACGTAGTGCTGTATTTGGTTACACACCATAGTATCGCTACGGAGTATATTTATCAAGTGGAATTGCCACTCATAGCGCAACGCTGCGAGGACAAGCAATGCCGACTCATCCCCGTTATCGTTGACTATTGCGATTGGACGGAACTGGATTTTGCCAAGTTCAATGCTTTGCCAGAAAAAGGGATTTCGATTACCGATAAAAAATGGGTCAACGAAAATGAGGCTTGGTTGAAAGTTGTCGAAGGCGTGAAAGCCATTTTGAAAGAAATGAATTGATTGGGTTGTGCTGCGGCTTTGAACGCCGGGTCTACACGGTTTTTCGATTTTGGAGTAGCGGAAAGCCACCCAATTGGCAGGTGTTTCCTATTTTTGCACACGCTACCGCGCATACCTTCAAGAGAAAAACATCCCACAACAAGGAAGTTCTTCATTTTTCTTTGCTACAACAAAAACATTTGCCATGACACGATTAGTGCTCGACATCCCACAAAGCCAAGATGTGCCGCTTTTGCTGGCCTTGCTCAAAAGGTTGAACGTCCGCGTTGTGCAAAAATCCAGTACGCCGAGTGAACAAGCGCAAGCAGATGACATGGCGAAGGCTTTTTCTTTATCCGATTTTCAAGAGGCCATGGAAATGACCGACGAAGACATGGTACTGACTTTCGGCGAGGAATACCTGCTAGAACACAAATGGCAATCTTCCTATGCCTGAGTATTTTGTCTTAGACACCAACACCGTCATCAGCGGCATCATCTGGACTGACTCCATTCCGGCGAAAGCCATTGCCAAAGCACGCGCTGAAGGGGTAATCTTGATTTCAAAAGAAACCGAAGCGGAATTCCGTGATACGATGGGCCGAGAAAAATTTGACAAACTCAAGCCCATTCATCTCCGATTGGCCGACTTGGAAATCCTGCTCAGCGTTTGCCGCCACATCGAAGTCCTCACCCCTGTTCAAGCCTGTCGCGACCCGAAAGACAACAAGTTTCTTGCTTTGGCGAAAGATGGCAAAGCCACTCTGATTGTTTCTGGCGACAAAGATTTGTTGGACATGAACCAATGGGAAGGAATCCCAATCCTGACTGCTCGGCAGTTTTTGGAAATGGACATTTGACCCTCACTCCTTCATCTCCGCCACCGCAATCTTAGAATCCCCCGCCCCGTAATACAGCAGCCACCTTCCATTCACCCAAACCATGCCTTCGAGGAAACAGACATTGGCCACCTCACCCACCTGTTCAAAATCGCGTTCAGCGGTCAGCAGGTATTTATCCGAGCGAGCCAGAAGTTTCGAGGGGTCTTTGGCAGAGAAAAGGGCTTGGCCAACGGAATAAGCATCAGCCCCAAGGGATTTGTCGCCGCTGCTGGCACTGTTTGCACTGTTGTAGAGCAACACAATGCCTTCTTTCTTGATCAAAGCAAAAGGCCCGGGTTCCACCAAGCGACTGTCGAACAACCCGGGACGGGGCATCATTACACGGGTGAGTTTCCCTTTTTTGTCTTCCATTGGACGCCAGGAGAGCAGGTCGTCGGAGCTGGCCATGAAAAGATCCGTGTCGCCCCAGTACATCCAGTATTTCCCTTTTACTTTTTTGGCGGTGATTTGGCTGCCGTCGCGCTCGCAGACGATGGCGCCGGATTTTGACCAGAACTCGCGGTATTTGCGGTCGGTAAGCACCACGCCGTGTTTCTCCCAATTGATCAGGTCGCGGGAACTGGCGAGGCAAAGCCGGGCGAACTTTTTGTCGTAAGCCGTGTAGGTCATCACATACAGCCCGTCGTCGCGGCGCACGATGCGCGGGTCTTCGCAGCCGCCTTCCCATTCGAAGTCCTTCATGGTATCGTTGTCGGGGTGCAGCACGGGTACCGGGTTTCTGCGGAATTCGGTGCCATTGCGACTGTTGGCAATGCCGATGCGCGAAGTGCCAAACTTGTCCTGTGCGCGGTAGAGCATCCATACGCGACTGTCTTTGAGTACGGCAGTAGGATTAAACACCGATTTTTCTTCCCAGTTCACGCGTTTTTTGCGAACGGGGCAATAATATTCCGAACGGGAATCAGGCTCCATCAAGGGGTTGTATTCATCAAGCCGTTCGATGTATTTGAACATCCAGGCAGTGCCATTCACGGCTTTTTGCCCGCCTGAACAGGACAATAAAAAAGATACTAAGAGCAAAAAGGTAGCGAGTTTTTTCATAGAATAATCGTGTTTAGAAGTGAGTATTTTGGAGGTTGATGAAGGTTTATGGGGTTTATAACGGTTGATGATTTGGAACCCGTGAGGGCAATTATCAACCTTTATAAACCCCATAAATCTTCATCAACTTCTAAGATGGTCACTTCTGAATTGCCAACAAACGTAGGAAGAATTTGAAGAGCCAGATTTATACAATGACATTAGCCCGACTTACGCCCTAAAAAAAATCCGTTTAAATCCGTGTCCCATCCGTGGCATCCGTGTGCAATGGGTCACGGATGAGATACGGATTTACCCGTTCGGGCCTATTAAATCCCACAAATTGCCGTACAAATCTTGAAAAACGACCACCGTGCCGTAGGCTTCCTTGGAAGGCGCTCTGACAAAAACGACCTCGTTTTCAATCAGTTTGTGGTAGTCCCGCCAAAAGTCGTCGGTGTGCAGGAAGAGGAAAACACGGCCTCCGGTTTGGTTGCCCACGCGGCTTTGTTGCTCCTCGTTGGCTGCCCTGGCGAGCAACAGTGAGCAGCCTCCTGAGCCTTTGGGTGCAACTATGACCCATCGTTTTGTTTCGCTCAAGGGCGTATCCTCGATCAAAACGAAACCCAATTTTTGGGTGTAAAACTGGATGGCTTCGTCGTAGTCGTTTACGACGAGGGCGATGTGGGCAATGTGTTGGTTCATGAAATTGAGATATTTTGGATATTAAGATATTGGGATAATATCGAAATATCCCAATATCTTAATATCCTAGCCTAGAGATTCAACCAATACACCACTTTCAACACTACTGCCTTGTTTTTTGGGGCAAAAACCTTGATCGGCGAGTTCGGTATTTGCTCCGCATAAGAATTGTCCGTGTACACCAAAAACACATCCGAAACGGGCGCAAATCGCCATTGAATCCGGGCGTTCAGGTTGAAATTGTTGTATTGCGTGTTGTACTGCATAAACGCGCTGAGGAACAAATCACGCCGGAACGACAACTCCACCCTCGGCCCTACGAGCCAAAAATCTGTGGAAGCATAAGGCTCTGGCAACCTGATTTGATTGTAACTGTATTGGATCGAAAACCGCCCCACAGGCTGCCAGCGGTAGGACAAGTAACCATCGTTGCTGAAAAGCGTACCGTTAAAAAATCCACGGTACACAAGTTTCGTGCTTCCCTGCCAATCATTGGAAGTGCCCGTAAAATACTCGGCTCGCACGCCGTAATTGTTGTAGCCACCCACATCAAGTTGCGCTTGCCCCGAATTGCTGGGGTCAAACGGCTCGAAAAGATACACATAACCGTTGAAAATCGCAGCATTCACGGCTGATTGGTCTATGAAATTCATGCTGGCATATAAGGACACGTCGCGGTCGGTGTTCTTATTGTTGAGGCCAAAAGTGAGCGAACCATCGGAGCCAAAAGAAAAGTTGGTGACATGACGTGCGGCCCACCCATTTTTTGGATACACCCTGTATCCAATGCCCGGATATAGTCCCTGTACCCCCGTGCGCGGCACAAAACCTGCCTCCGCATAATAGGTAGAATCCACCCGCATATAACCAAGGTTGGCATTGAAGTACCGGTCGCGGTAGCCAAGAAAAACGGCGGCTGTGGAGCCCCGTTGTGCTTTGACTGGCGAGAAAGAACGGTGGTAATAGGCCTCTCCTTCCCAGCGGTTGTCTTTTGAATACAGGTTGTATTCGAGGCCAGCCACGCGATTCCAGGGCTGCCAGTCGCCACGTTGAGTCTCATTAAGATCCTCCAAAAAATTCTGCTTGTTTACCAAAAAACCGCTCATGATGCTGCGGCTAAATACCTTTTGTTGCAAGGTGGCCACGCTGAAATTGGCGGCGGGCAACACCGAAGTAGAATCCCAATTCAGGCGTTTGGTTTGCATATTGAGCAGGCCAATGCGCAGCGCATCCGTCAGTTTGCCACTCAGCCGTGCTCCAGCCAGGATGGGCACTTTTTGGTTTTGCCCTGTCACCGGATTGTAGGCCAGGCCGACGCGGCGGGAGAAAAAGGGCCGTGTTTCCGGGAAGCCGTACATGGCAAAGAGGTCGCGGTTTTCGAGAAAAAACTGCCGGGTTTCGGGGAAGAAAAGTTCGAATCGGCTCAGGTTGGCCACTTGGCGGTCTACTTCCACTTGGCTGAAATCTGGATTGATGGTCAGGTCCAAATTCAGGCCGGGCGTGAGTCCGATTTTGGCATCGCCCCCCAGCCCCCCTGTCCAGTCCTGTTTTCTTTCTTTGACTTCCAATGGAGGATCGTCGCGCAAATAATCCAAAGAAGCCCCACCGATGGCGTAAGGAATCAGGCTGATGTTCGCACCGGGTTTGGGCGGTGGTGTGTCCCAAATAAGCCGCCCGATAAACGAAAGATTGGTATTAGAAAATTGGAACGGCACGGGCGCCCAAATACTCGCCTCGAAATCTTTGACTTTAGCACGTATAAACTGAAGTCCCCAGGAGTTTTCCCCCTCCGACACGTTGTAGCGCAAGGTTTTAAAGGGGATGGCTATCTCTACCGTCCAGTATTCGTCGAAGTTTTGCACCGCCGAATACCATTTGTTGTCCCATTCCAAAGACATGATTTCGCCCGTAGAAATAAGACCCTCGCGTTGCACATTGAGCGGGCTAACGCTGAAAATGAATCCGTTGAGGCCATCTTTACTGGGATCGAACATCACGCTAACGGCATCTGTGGTGCCGCCCGCATAATCGCGACGCAGGCTCTGAACCGTATAATCGGAGCGACGTTGGTGGCAGATGATGCCGACGTACAGATTGTGGTCGTCAAAGGTCATGCGCGCCTGAGTTGGCCAAGGACTATAGGCTGTATCGTTGGGAAAGCTGAGAATAAAATGGTCGGCTTTTTCTATGCCCGTTTGCCAGGCAGCCTCATCGAGGGCTCCGTCGAGATTGATGACAACCGTGGCTTTTTTGACCCGGAGTTGATAGTTGTCGGCGTTGTTTTGAGCGGATAAGTGGAGCATCTCCAGCAGAAAAAGGCAAATGAGGGAAGAAGATTTCATAGCTAAAAATTTGAGGGACGAAGGTAGGCAGCCTCCTAAATCACCATAAGGACATTGGCGGGTGAGGAAGGGGATTTAGTCGTTTTGGAATGATTTTGAGTTGCAATAAAAAAATATACCTTATGATGGGAATTCAATTCAAGGGCAGGCGCTGTAGCCCACACCTTTGTCCCATCAGTTCAAAAGAAAATTTTAAAAACGACATGACTAAGCTACTTGCAATCCCCGCCCTGATTTCCCTGATGTTCCTTTTTTCTTCTTGTTGTGAAGATGCCCTCACACATATCATATTGGACGACGACACTGTGTGTGGTGAAGATGTCAATACTGGCTACCAGCCTGTGTCTGAAAATGCAAAGCGTGTCCTGTTTCCCATCGCGACAGATACCCGCCTGATCTTTGTAAACCAGGCCGGGGAGGAAATGACCTTGAGCGTCAAAAAAGCAACAGACCAAAAAAGTACGCTGAATTACAAGGTTTTGTGCTCGAATTATGATTGGAATACCTGCCAGTATGAATTCTGCAATGGTCAAATGCTGGACTATACATTTGAGTCCGACCCAGCACATGGGATCAAGATTTACTACAGTATGTGGGTGGATTTTGTCAAAGACGACAGC
The DNA here is from genome assembly GCA_014379065.1 of Saprospiraceae bacterium. GTDB lineage: Bacteria > Bacteroidota > Bacteroidia > Chitinophagales > Saprospiraceae > M3007. The sequence continues at coordinate 398 of JACMMM010000564.1, read as the reverse complement.
GGGACTTTATTTGATCAATTTTCGGCGCGCCTGTGGACCGATGAGCTTGGCCTGTCTGGTGGAAATCTCCGTTTGGTGGCCGACAACAGAGGCCAACAACTGCCGGCTGAACTCACGAAACCCGGAGATTGGGAACGCGTGGTAGGCGATACGACCATGCTGGGACATCCTTTCCACGACGTGACCTATACCAACTGGGGCATGAACCAAGGCAGGGGCATCTTTTTTCAAAAAGGCCTGGGAATCATTGGGATATACGCCGGCAACGAAGTGATTTGGGTGCTTGACCGAGTGGAGTAGATTAACATAAGTCATCCCGAATTTTTCGTAACGGTGCGTAGCACCCAAAACGTCGGTAGAAACGTCGATTTCAAGTGTTTTGGAGGTGCGTAGCACCG
>JACMMM010000563.1 GCA_014379065.1 Saprospiraceae bacterium | reverse complement strand
TTTAGGCAGGCCATTGTGTTTGAAAAACTCATTGAGGTCATCGTACAGGTTCCATTCACTGCTGGACACATAAAAGAAAGGATTCAAGACCTCTGGCGTTGTGTGGGCAAGTGATAGTAACTGGTAATACCTGACCACATCAGCAAATGTTTTTCTGCTCAATGGATTTTTGGTGAACAGGACTTTTAATTTTTTCCCCGTTGTGGCAGAATGCGACACCAGTACGGTATCGTCTATGTCGGAAATAAAGCCATATTGAGTAACATGTGGCACGAAAATTTTACCTTCACCGGGAGCGGCTTCATAACCTTGTTCATCAAGCAGCTGAACCATGACCGGATGCCATCCTGCTGATACACTTTCCAATGATTCCCACTCAAATTTGAAAAACCCGTCCTTTTCTGTAGTGCTGAAAAATTCCTGCTCGCCCCATTGCAATCGAACCCGAATGCGTGCGATCGGTTGCACAAAAAATAATTTTACGATGCGCAAGGCGTTGGAAATGGCATTCGTGCCATACCTGCTCTGGACCACGGCTTTCCCAGCCAATACATGGCCGAAGACAATAAGATTATGTTGGTGCCCATAACCATGATACACCTTAATGTTTGCAACAGTAGCTTTTAAATTATTTTTCATGTTTTTTTACAGGCAATTAATGATGCCATTATTTTAACAGCATGCCACAAATAAATAAGTTGAGATTGCTTTTTATTATCAATTCCAATTCAGGGAATAATAATACTGATTGGGCGACCGTGGTTAAAGCCCACTCAACAACATCATCGCACACTATCGAATTTCATCATCTCACAAAGAATTGTACCGTTCAGACAATCAAAGATAAAATAAATTTATTCAAGCCCCACCAGGTGATCGCAGTGGGTGGCGATGGCACCGTGAAACTTGCGGCAGAGTGTTTGATCGGTCAAAAAATAGTGCTGGGCATACTGCCTGCGGGTTCCGCAAATGGGCTTGCCAGGGACCTGGGCATCCCTAATGAACCTCAAAAAGCGCTGGATGTTCTGTTCGAGGGAAATATCAAAAAAATTCACGCCATCAATATAAACGGGCACTTCTGCATACACCTGAGCGATATTGGCCTGAATGCTTACGCCATGAAAAAATTTAAAAGCCAGCGGGTCCGGGGCATGTGGGGATACTTTGTGGCTGCTATAAAAGTGCTTTGGCAAAACCCGGTCATGGAAATGAAAATAGAGACCCCAAAGGAACTCGTTCGGCTCAGGGCCGAAATAGTCGTGATCGCCAATGCGACCAAATATGGAAATGGTGCGGTCATAAATCCAATCGGCCAGCTGGACGATAAATTATTTGAGGTAATTGCCATTAAAAAAATATCCATTTGGGCAATGCTAAGGGTGGTTTTTTTGAACGCAAGCTACGATCCGGACAAGATGGAATTTTTGCAGACGAATGCTTTATCCATGAAATCGCGTAAAAAAGTTCATTTTCAAGTAGACGGTGAATATCTTGGCAAGGTGAAGGAAGTAAATGCTGTTATTATTCCGGACGCACTTGAGGTAATTGTTCCAGCCTAAAAAAAACACACCTCCTAGGCAACCCTCGGCACCATTTTCCTGAATAGACAGTGAATGTGAAAAACGATGGATTGAATCACATCCTAACAGGCTGTCGAAAAAATGACCGGAGCGGCCAAAAAGCATTGTATGATCGGTTTTACGGTTATACACTGGCAGTTGCATTGCCGTATTGCAGCCGTGAGGTAGAAGCTCGTGAGGTGTTGAACGATGCTTTCATAAAAGTTTTCTCAGGCATTGAGCATTACAATGAGGCTTTGCCATTCAAGCCTTGGCTGCGGGCTATTGTTGTTCGAACTGCCATCAACCACTATCACAAACACTTGCACAACCTTGAATTTCAAGACCTTACAGATGGATTGGAGTTATGTGTGGAGGATGATTATCTGTTAAAAGCAGAAGTGGAAGAAGTCTTGGCATTATTGCAAAAACTGCCGCCCGCCTATCGGCTGACACTCAATCTCTATGCCCTGGAAGGGTATTCGCACCAAGAAATTGCCGATCTGCTGAATATTTCTGTCGGCACCTCGAAATCGAACCTTTCCAAGGCGCGGGCGAAACTGAAACAAATGATGACCGACCAATTGATAAACGGAATCTAAAGATTATGGCTGAAAAGAATATTTTTTCCCTGCTAAAAGACAAGATGACCGCATTGAGGCCATCCGAACAGCACCGAGATCAAGACTGGGATTCCCTGAGCGAACGCTTGGGCGCAGTACTGCCCCAACAACCGAAAAATCGGCGGCGTGGGTTAGTTCTGCCCCTGTTACTGGCAGTAGCATTGTTGACAACCAATGCAGCTTGGTTCCAATCAAGCCTAAAAGACCAAGCAAGGTTGGCGCATCTCGAAACTCAAACCACTTTGCTCCAAAAGCACTTATCGGACTTAAACAGGTCGGTCGTTCCTTCCAAAATCACCCATCAACGCGATACGGTTTGGCGCACGGTGTATGTGGCCCAACGCCAAGCGCCCAATAGGCTCGACGTTTTTCGGAGTTCTATCTCCGAAAAAACGGAATATCGTCCCGAATCCAAAAGCACTGAACACGAATCTGTTTCTGATTTGGTTAACCTGATTACAAACGAATCCAATAATTTACTTCGCCAAGCCGACCCTTCATTGCCCGTTCCCGCAGAGCTGTCAAAGGATACCGTCAGTACCATTGAAAACCAGGCCCACACACCCATCAAGACCCCCGAGTATTTGTCTCCAACCCTTTTGGAAGATAAAAAGCCCACCAAACCATTTGCTCAAAAACTCGGAAACGCCCTGCGTCCCAAGTTTTTCAAAATCGGAATCCAAGCAGGTTGGCTTCACGCCAGCAGCAAAGGCTTGATGCACCAGGGCGGAAATTCCATCGGAGCGCAAGCCGAGATCGGACTCTCTCGCCATTGGGCAATGAATGTCGCCCACACTACGGGCCACTTCCACTACAAAGCCCACGAAATGGAAGCAATTTTGGGCGCACCCATCCTGCCCATGCCACCTTCAAACGAGCATCACTATGCAGAAATGGATGTAACCGGGCAAAAAAGTCACCAATGGGATTTGGGGATACGTTACACTTTTTCCCAGCCTGGCAAACCTCGGCCTTTTATCGGAATCGGCTGGGCCATTCAAACCTTGAAACCGTTTTCGGTCGAATACGAAATTCAACACCTGCCCACTGGGGTCATCGAAAAAGGTGTTTATCAAATCAGTACCAAAACCCGGCTGCGCAATTACCTCTTTTTGAGCACAGGGCTTGACATCCCCATGTCACAACGCCTGAGCCTGACTTTGGAAGGATTTTACCAACGACAATGGAAGAAACCATATACGGCCGCGCCAGATTTGGTGGGGCTACGCGCGGGGGCACACTGGCTTTTCTAACGGAATTCACTGCCCCCTTTTTAACTTACTTTTTCATTCATTAAACATCGCATAATGACGCGTTTATTCACACCATTCCTGTTTTTGGCCGTTCTTACTTCTACGGCTTTTGCTCAAACAAACCAAGTGGTGTTTTCTTTCGACCACAAAGCCGGGGCCGACTCGATGGTACTCAACCAAACAGTGTTCTCCATTTGGAACAACAAAAAGGTGCTGCTCACTCGCGCCGAGTTTTACATCTCTGAGGTAGAAATTCACCATCCAGACAGCACCATGGTGCCTCTTACCGACCAGTACCTGCTCGTGGATGCCAAAAACCCAACAGCAGAATTTGATCTGGGTGCATGGCCAGTCGAAACTGCACATGGCGTGACCCTCCATCTTGGTGTGCCGCAATCTGCCAATCACAATGACCCTGCTGGATACCCAGCCAACCACCAGCTTGCGCCTCAGAACCCAACGATGCACTGGGGCTGGTCAGCAGGCTACCGTTTTATGGCCATTGAGGGCAAGGTTGATAACAACGGCGACGGCGTGCCTGAAACGGTTTTCGAGTTCCACAACCTATTTGACGAACTTTATAGATCTCTTGAGCTAACCGGCATGAAAGAAGCCCAAAATGGGGTGTTGCACCTGCATTTTGTATTGGATTACGCGCAACTCTTTAAAAATATGGTCATGACGGGTACGCTGATTCAGCATGGAAAATTTGCTAGCAACATTGCGATGATGAACAATGCAGCCACCCAAAATTTTGTCACGATGGTTGGGACATCGACTACACACGAAGTTGAATCTAATTCTCTGAACATCAAGGTTTCGCCCAATCCTGCCAATTCCGAAACAATGCTGGAATATACCCTCTCCGCTTCTGGCTCGCTCGACCTCATGCTGACGAATACGCTCGGCCAAACGGTGCGCAACCTTTCGGGGATTTCGGCATCTGGCACGGTTCGACTGGAAACGGCCTCGCTTTCAGAGGGCATATATTATTATGCTTTTTATAAAAATGGTCACCTATTGGCACGCAAATCATTGATGGTCAAACACTAATGCGTATTTTTTATTCCATAATCGGATTCTTGATCTTCCTTCTGACGGCATGTCGGAAAGAAGATCAAGCACCCGTGATCCCGCCGGAGACGGATGAATACGTGCTGCGCGTCCCGGCGGGTTTTCCAATGCCCGACATTCCGGCAGACAACACTTTGACCAAAAGCAGAATAGCATTGGGGAAACGGCTATTTTATGACCCTGCGCTGTCGGCTGACAGTACGCGTTCCTGCGGCTCTTGTCATGCTCCGCATCTTGCATTTTCAGACAGCACAGCCGTGAGTTTGGGTATTGAGCATCGCTTGGGAACGCGCAATGCGCCGAGCTTGGCCAATGTGGCCTATCAAAATAAATTGCTTCGTGAGGGTGGCGTACCAACACTGGAAATGCAGATTCTAGTGCCCATTCAAGAGCATAACGAGTTTGATTTCAACATTTTACTCGTGGCAGAGCGCTTGCAAAAGATGCCCAAGTATGTCGAAATGGCTGAAAAAGCCTACGAGCGGGTACCGGATGCTTTTGTCATTACGCGCTCTATTGCTGCATTCGAGCGGACGCTGCTGAGTGGCGATGCTCCTTACGACCAATATGCGTTTCAAGGAAAAAGCAACGCTTTGTCGGCATCAGAAAAACGCGGCTTGGAACTTTTCCAAAGCGAACGACTGAACTGCTCAAAATGCCACGAGGGTTTCCTTTTTACCAATCAAGGCTTTACGAACAACGGCCTCTCTGAGGTTTACCCCGACTCCGGGCGCATTCGGCTGACCGGGCTGGAAAGCGACCGGGCCGTGTTCAAAGTGCCAAGTCTGCGCAACATCGCGTTGACTGCGCCCTACATGCACGATGGCAGTTTGCCGACGATTGAAGCGGTAATTGTACATTACCAAACTGGCGGAAAGCCGCACCCGAACAAAAGCCCGTTGCTCAAACCGTTTAATTTGACTGTACAGGAACGGAAGGATTTGCTCGCTTTTTTGCATAGCTTGACCGACCAAAAATTTATAACCAACCCTGAATTCAGAAACTGAACTGTCTTACCTTTTTTCAAATTTTGTCATGATAATCACCCGATTATGAAAAAAATATTCTTCGTCTTTTTTGCGATTCCCTGCCTCTTTGCCGCCTGCGACCCGAAAGAACCCATGGAAACACCCGCCACTTACGACCCTACACCCTACGACCTAAAAATCGGAGATTTCCCAACGCCCGATCTTCCTGCCGACAACAAACTGACGGTGGCAGGGGTGCAACTGGGTCGCATGCTGTTTTATGAAAAAATGCTCTCCAAAGACGGCACCCAAGCCTGTGCCGATT
>JACMMM010000562.1 GCA_014379065.1 Saprospiraceae bacterium | reverse complement strand
TCTAAACCCATATCCATCAACCAATTGGAAGAAAAAATCAGGGTTTGGGCTGGATAACCGCAGCTGGTGATAAGCGTGTGGCACACGGATGACGCGGATTAGACACGGATTTGTACCCTGTTTTAATATTAAAATCCGTGTCTAATCCGCGTCATCCGTGTACCATCATTATTAGATCAACAACATGGAAAAAATTACAGAATCCGCTTCCAAATACCGCCATTTAGAAAAAATGAGCGTCCGAGAATTACTCGTCAACATCAATGCGGAAGACCAGACCGTGCCCCTTGCCGTTGAAAAAGCCATCCCTCAAATCGAAGCTTTGGTGCAGTCCATTGTGCCCAAAATGCGTGAGGGCGGGCGGTTATTTTACATCGGTGCGGGTACCAGCGGCAGGCTTGGAGTAGTAGATGCTTCTGAAATACCGCCCACGTTTGGAGCGCCTCCAGAATGGGTCATCGGCATCATTGCCGGAGGGGACAGAGCCATCCGCCACCCGGTAGAAAATGCCGAGGACAGCGAAACGCAAGCTTGGTCCGACTTGAAAGTCTGGCAAATAGACGCGCTGGATACAGTGATTGGCATCGCGGCTTCGGGCACTACCCCTTACGTCGTGCATGGCCTCCGGGCTTGTCGAGAAAATGGCATTACGACAGGTTGTATCACTTGCAACCCTGGCGCTCCTTTATTGGATGAAGCAGATTTCCCCATTCTTGCCGTGGTCGGGCCAGAATTCCTGACCGGGAGCAGCCGCATGAAAGCGGGTACCGCACAAAAACTGATCTTGAATATGATTTCTACCTCCGTCATGATCCAACTCGGACGCGTACAGGACAACAAAATGGTAGATATGCAATTGAGCAATAACAAGTTAGTGGATCGCGGCGCGAAGATGGTGATGCAAGCCACTGGAGTGGAATATGAGGAGGCTAAGTATTTGTTGTTGCGGTTTGGGAGTGTTCGGGGGGCATTGCGGGCTTATGGGGGAGCTTAACTTTTAAAATCCAGGAGCACCCCCTTTACCACTTCCTGAAAAGTGTGCTCATCGTCATCGCAGAATTCAACTTCTACGGGCAGCACATAAATTGGAACCTCATTTTTCCAGAAAAAATCTTGGTGCAGTTCCAGCCGCATCGCATCTTTTTCTGTGGTCAGGATGATTTTGTTGCGCCCAGTCATACGCCCGAATCGGCGCACCATATCGCGGAGTTCGTCTTCCTTGAAAAGATGATGGTCTTCAAATTCAAGCGTTTGCGCCGATTTTACGGAAGCGGCGAGGTGCTTTAATAAGTAGTCGGTATTGGCAATGGCGCTTACCAGCAATACATCGGTGTCCAAATCAAGCGGTCGGCGGAGGTCAGTACGGAGCAGGTCGTAGGGAACACCGTAACGATAGCGAGAAAAGAAAACGTGTTGACGAGGAAAGGGGTCAATCTCTTGTATCATTTTTTGTCGCTGCAACGCAGAGAAATCCGGCGGGCATTTGGTCACGATGATAATGTCGGCGCGGCGGTAGTTGTAACGGCCCTCGCGCAAGCGGCCAGAAGGCAGTAGCCAATCTCGGGTGAAAGGGTGCGCAAACTCGGTGAGCAGAATATTCAATCCTGGCGTCACGGCCAAGTGTTGGAAAGCATCGTCCAGTAAGACGCACTGTGTGTCAGGATTTCGCTTCACCAATTCCGGCACGCCCAATGCCCGGCTTTCGCTGACACAAATGGGGACTTCCGGAAATTTTCGTTTGAATTGCAAGGGTTCGTCGCCGACCATTTCAGCCGTGTCTATCACTGTTACCGGGCGATAACCTGAAGTATTGCGGCCATACCCGCGACTCAACACCGCCACCTCGAGAAATTGATCAAGCCATCGGATCAGGTATTCAATGTGGGGCGATTTGCCTGCGCCGCCCACCGAAAGGTTGCCCACTGAAATGACGGGAAGGTCGAATCGCACACTCCGCAAGATGCCTATGCGGTAGAATAGGTTGCGCAACCCAACGCCCAGCCCATACAGCAAGGCCAAAGGGAGCAGCAGGACGCGGATTACAATATCTTCAGACATGGACTTTGGATTTTGGACAAAGGACGTTGGATTTTAGACAATTAAAGGCAAGAAATTGTTTCGACTTCTGCATTTGTTCTGGCCCTGACTGTCCTGATCGGAGGGATGGAATCAAAGTAGTGAGCCGTACCGACGGCATGGATGCCAGAAATACGGTGGCCAACCAGTTTTATAAAGATGCTGCTACGGCGCACCAACTGGCTTCAGAGGAACTGGGGCGGACGTTTCGAGCAGATCTGATTGATTTTTTGTACAATAATGAGGGAGATTTTCCGCTTTGGGTGACGGGGGAGTATTATATCAACAATTCGGAAGGTGTTACTTGCAAGGTAATTGGTGGGAAAACAGGAGGAGTCTGGATTTAACTCTGTTGTAATATTATTTCATCAATTACATCATCTCTCCATACTATTCCCAATTGTGCCTTTAATTCATCTTCTGCCCCGATTCTACCAGAATAAATGCCAACGAGTTTTGTATAATACCAACTTATGCTCCCAGCATCAGGGTCACCTATCCCCACAGCTCTCTTTTCCTTATATAAAACTGGTGAACCGGACATTCCTGGCCTGGATGCTGTATCAATATACATTCTAGGTAAGTTGTCAATATTTATAACAGGTTCACTAGCAATACTGGCACGTTTCCATATTGGCAAAGCCCCACCACCTGTAAGCCCAAATGGAAACCCTAGCACAAACACATCATTACCCACTTGAATTTCGGTATTTTCATTGTGGGATTCCAAGAATTCTTCAAATGTATATACAATTAGATGAGCGGGTAATTTGACTCTAAGTGCAATTACATCAACTTGTTCTTTGTGTAATGGATGCTCTAACCAGAGTGGGTTAAAATCAGCGTCAAGAATTGGGAAATCCCAATATTCCCAAGCGACTAAATCCTGATCTTTAAGTAGGGGAACACGAAATTTATTTGGTTCTCCTGCGTGAGCAGATAAAGGCTTTTTTGTCGTGGGGTTCTTCCCTGTAGCATTATGCCAATTGGTTATTAGATAAAGTTGTCCTTCCCTTTTTGCGAAAAAACAGGTGCCAGATGCCAAGCAGATATCATTAAAAAATGCTTCGAGGTAATATGCTGCGTATGAGAAGTTGTCTACCATGTATATTTTTTTGTTAAAAATGGTGTATTAAGGACGAATAAGATATGTCAAAGGTACCTGAAAAAGCCTGCCTAATAATTTTGGTAGGCACTTTTGTGTCCTATCTGACAAAAACATATTGTTTCGGTTTTGGCCCATATTTGAAACAAAAAAATAAAATGAAAACTCCCATTACCTATTGGGGTGGCAAGCATGTGCTGGATGCTTGTATGCTATTGTCGTGCAAGTTGCATTTCCAGTTAATTACGGATTTTGATTTGTTGGAAAAGAAAATTTATTTAAAATGTGCTATACTTTTGAAGTTGGAATTCACTTTCAGTTATTTCAACTGAAAGTCCATAACTAATTAAATAAAATTTTAATAAATGACTAACGAAAAAAAATTACAGGTTTTAGATTCATTAATTGAAAGAGGAAATGCGCTAACGTCTAAATTGGAGAAAGACCAGTATGATACTAGTGGCGCTCTTACACGTCAAGGCTCTGCATTTCTTGTTGAATGCTTAGAAGCGACCAGTAGAATAATTGGGAAAGATTCACCTTATTATGAAAACTTTGAATCTTTGGCGAAGGGGCGTATAAATCATTTTTCCATTGATCAAGCAGTTGAATATCTTGGGACCATGAAGAACACTATAGATTATTGATATTTGAATCTTAAGTCCTTATTGCAAATGACTTGAACGATATTCAAAGCCCTGACTAGAAAATTCGAGTCGGGGCTTTGATTTTTTTGCATTGGAAGATTTCAACCCACAAAACAGCGAAAGCCGATGATGACGGGTTTTACTGCTAATGATCAGATCAAACTTTAAACACCTGGTCAAACTTCAACACCCCCGCCACCTTTTTGTCATGGTCGGTGTGCGTGTAGATTTGCGTCGTTTCCAGTTTGGAATGCCCCATGATCTGATGGAGCTCTTCCACCTTCCCGCCCATGAGCAAGTACAGGTATCCGAAAGTATGGCGCCCCACGTGCGTGGTCAGGCGCTTGGTGATCCCGGCAATTCGGGGGGAACGTTTTTAATGCCAATGTTCTAGGGAAAACCCAATGAAGGACGAAATTTCACTGTTTTGATTCATATTTTGAGCCAAGTCCAAAATATATTT
>JACMMM010000561.1 GCA_014379065.1 Saprospiraceae bacterium | reverse complement strand
TCAACCCTCAACCCTCAACCCTCAACTCCCGCTTGATTCGTCCCCTGCTTTTTGCGAGCAGGGATGAAATCTTGGAATATTCCCGCATACACAAAATCACTTGGCGAGAAGACAGCAGCAATGCCTCAGATGATTATTCCCGAAATTTTGTGCGACATCATATTGTGCCGCTTATGGAAGACCTAAACCCAAACTTTTTGAACACGGCGGCGCGCAGCATGGGTCGCATCGGAGAAGCTGAGGACAATTTGACTTTTTTGTTGAATAATTGGTTGAATGGTGAGGGCCTGACTTCAACGTTATCTATTGAAAAACAAAAACTTGCACAACTCCCTGCGCCACAACAAGCCCTCAGGCAATTGCTCAAACCCTTCGGATTCGACGCAGAACAATCCCGCCAATTGGCTGAAAATCTTGACCATGTTGGGCTCGAATTACATAGCGAAAAAGGATTTACAGCGCTCGTTGATCGAACGGAAATCTTGGTATCCTCCCCCTCAAATCCACCCTGCCTACCGGCAGGCAGGCAATCTACCAATCTACCAATAACTAGTCCACCAATTGCCATTCACGAAGACGATTTGATGGTGAGCCTGCCCGACGGCTCGCGGCTTTTCTTTCTGCCCTCCTTCGCGCTTCGCGCTACGGCGGGTAAACCAGTCACCGATCACCAGTCCGCCACCGTGGATGCCGAAAAGATGAAGTTCCCATTACATTTGCGGCATTGGCTTCCTGGCGATTCATTCCAGCCGCTTGGTATGGGCGGCAAAAGCCAAAAACTCCAGGATTTTTTTACGAACCAAAAACTTTCGCGGTTTGAAAAGGAGAAGGTTTGGCTTTTATTAGACGGTAATGATGCCGTCGTGTGGGTGCTAGGCTTACGACTTGATGAACGGTTCAAAATACAATCAAAAACAAACAAAGCATTGAAAATCAATTGGATAAAATGATTTCTTTCGACTACACCCCCGCCCTAAAATTCATCTCTTCTGAAGAAATTGCTGCCATAGAACCCCAAGTGGCCACCGCAGCCAAACTGTTGGAAAGTCACACGGGCGCTGGCCCGGAATGGCTCGGCTGGCTCGACCTGCCGACCAAATACGACCGAGCAGAATACAAGCGCATCAAAGCTGCTGCCAAACGCATTCGCAAACAAAGTGAAGTCCTCGTGGTGGTGGGTATTGGCGGCTCCTATTTGGGTGGAAAGGCGGGGTTGGAATTTTGCATGCCCACACCCGCCCTCCCGATTCGAGGCGGGAGGAAAAAGCATTTTGATGTGGTTTTCACGGGAACCAACCTAAGTGCAGATTACCATGCACAAGTGATAGAGGCCATTGGTGAGCGCGATTTTTCTGTGAATGTCATTTCTAAATCCGGCACGACCACCGAACCGGCCATTGCCTTCCGCATTTTCAAACAAAAATTGGAAGAAAAATACGGAAAAGCAAGTGCCGCTCATCGGATTTATGCTACTACTGATAAGGCTCGAGGTGCTTTAAAAATCCTTGCCGACCGCGAAGGCTACGAGACTTTTGTCGTGCCTGACGATGTGGGCGGGCGTTTTTCGGTGCTGACGGCCGTAGGACTATTGCCGCTAGCAGCGGCGGGCATTGATGTGGACGCACTCCTGCGAGGTGCTGCCGATGCCCGCCTTGCTTACAAGAAACCACTTGCGGAAAATGCCTGCTACCAATACGCTGCTTTGCGCAACATATTGAGAAACAAGGGCAAAGAGATTGAAATTTTGGCGAACTACGAACCGCGTTGCCATTACATCGCCGAATGGTGGAAACAACTCTACGGAGAAAGCGAGGGCAAAGACGGCAAAGGCATTTTTCCAGCCTCCGTGAGTTTCACGGCGGACTTGCACTCCATGGGGCAGTACATTCAAGATGGTCGGCGAATCGTTTTCGAGACAGTATTAGAAATTGAACGCCCGCAAATGGAATTACTCGTCCCGAAAGCTGAAGATGACCTCGACGGACTGAATTACCTCGCCGGAAAATCGCTCGATTATGTCAATAAAAAAGCCGCCGAAGGCACGCGCATGGCGCACATAGACGGCGGCGTTCCGAACTTGACGATTAGCATTCCTGAAGCTACCCCTTACTATCTGGGCCAATTGTTCTTTTTCTTTGAAAAGGCTTGTGCGATCAGCGGCTATCTGCTGGGTGTTAATCCATTCGACCAACCGGGCGTTGAGGCATATAAAAAGAATATGTTTCGGTTGTTGGGAAAATAGAATTTGATCCCAACGGATTAACAGCCTTTGACGTCATGGTTATATCACTCAACTCAAAACGCTTTTACAAACTATGAAGCCTTTTATTAAAACTATTCTTGCCTCGGCAATTCTATTGAGTTCTTTTTCCCAAACGCCCTTGTTCGCTCAATGGGCCCTTGTTAACAGTCCATACCCCGGTTGGGTCAATGATATTGACGCATTTGCTGGCGGATATGTATGCGCTACTTACCAAGGTATGTATCGCTCAACGGATAACGCACAATCCTGGGCGTACTTCGTGCCACCGGGATTCTCGCAAGAAGGTGTAAAAAAGATGGAAGTTTCGGGCACTTCAGTGCTCTTACTAACTTATAGCGAAAGGCTGTATTTCAGTAGCGATTCGGGATTTTCTTTTCAAGAAATTGAGACCACCAATCTCCCGAAACCATTGGTTGCGTATGAAATTTGTATCTATAACCAATATGTTTATCTGGAAACGATCATTGCATTATACAGAACGTCGAATCTTGGTGCGCAATGGGAAAAGGTGTCGGGGCAAGTTCGAAATTTAAGGCAAATAGATGGTAAATTGTATGAATCCAGTATAAATAAAATTCGTGTCTCAACCAATGGAGGCTCAATCTGGACTGATTTGATCGTTTCTGGCATAGATATACAGGATTATTACGTCAGTGGAGACACGATATTACTAATTCAAAGAAATAAACTTTACACTTGGAGGTCCGTAAATGGGGGGCAGACTTGGCAACAATCAGCGCTTCCAAATGCCTATAATAGCAATTTTGATTATTTTTTAAGATATAATCAACGCCTATTTTTAGATGTGGGCTATAATATTTTAGCCTCTGATGACATGGGGGCAACTTGGTTCAATTTTGGTAATAATCAAGACTTTTCCTATACCAGATGTTTGCTTACGGACAATCAAATTATTTTACGAGGCTCTGATTATGGCATTTACCGATCTTTGAATGGCAATCCGCCTTTTGAATTATCCTCCAAAGGCTTAAAGGCCGGTTATGCGAACACGCTTCGCAGCATTAATGGCAATTTATATGCACCTTCATTTAGAGGTCTTTACAAATTAACGGTTGATGAGGATAGTTGGGAAAATCAAATGCTAAATCCCTATGATTCACTTTTAGAAGTTAATGATATAATATTTTCCATTGGAAGGTTGATTATAGGCAACTTACACTCGGATGATAACGGCCAAACCTGGAGTCCCAGTAATGACGGTTATACCTACAAGCAATTTGCTAATGCCAATGGAAGCTTGGTTTCGTATGAAAACAGTCAGTGCTCTTTCTCTAATACCAATGGCCAAAGCTGGGAAAGTGGCGATTTTTGGTTTACTGTCCACGGTGGCGGGGATTTTGCCATGGCATTTAACTGTATTACAGATACGATGTGGGGAATTGGCGAGGCAAAACGCGTCATGCGTTCAGGAAATGGGGGCCAGACTTGGGTGCCCCAAGGGGATAGCCTGAGTTTTCAGATGTTTGATTATCCGTGGTTTAACTATATCACAAAACTGGATAACAGATTGGTGCTGGAGGGTTCTAGTGATTCCACCGGGCATAAACTTTGGGTAAGTGACGACGGTGGGATCACATGGACACCCAAATCACCACCCTCGCAGACCGGCTATATCGTTCAGTCGATTTATCAAAATGGCATCTGGATCACGGCATGTTCGCCTGGAGGGGTGCTCATTTCTTATGATAAGGGGGAGACTTGGACGCCGTTTAATACGGGTTTGCTGTTTGATGATGCCAGTTTTATCGGCCTTCACAAGGGTGAAATTTGGGTTACTGGAGTAAGTGGGACTTACAGGAGACCGTTAAATGACCTGGTGCTGGGCACAAGCGCACTTGAAAAACCATTAAGTTTGAACATTTCGCCGAACCCTGCCGTCAGCGCTCTGCTTATTGAGTGTAAAGGAATAAAGGGCCATCTCAAAATCTTTGACAATTTGGGTCGGACTGTTTATTCCAATAATAGTTTTAACGACTCGACCATTATTGACGTCCACCAATTTCCCTCAGGAGTCTATCGGGCAGTTGTTTATAATGGAAATCTGCATTTGGAGGGAAACTTCATTGTGATAAAATAAATCTTTTTACTGCTTCACTACTTTTTGGGCAAAATTGCGCCCTGCGTTTTCCTCGACTCCAACCAACTGGTAAATGCCGGCAGGAAGCGCACTCAGGGATACTTCAAAAGTCGGAGCAATGGAAGTACCTGCACTAACGACTTTTCCTGTTAAGTCAAGCAGTTGCCAGTGGATACGCCCTTCCAAATTGGAACGCTCGACCGATATGGAATAATAAGTGGGGTTTGGACTTACTTTAAGAAACCCTTCCATAGTGACCTCATTGGTAGGTGTTGATGGGCTGCCATTGTTGATTTCAAATGCAAATCGGCCATGATAGCCTATCTCCTCTTTCCAAGGAATGGTAAACGAGCAGTCTTTACTGACCGTGTTGACGGCAATGATATCAAACCTGCCATCATTGTAGGCGCGTTGTCCCCATAGAAGATTATTTGTACCAAATTGTTGGGCGACAAGTTGGGAATTCCCTAAGAGGCTTGGTGTGCAAACCGAGTAACCCGTTTCAGTAGGATAGAATGCAGCAGGCTCCAGAACGGAGTCAAAACGCTGGACTTTACCATTGCTGCTTGGCACATAGCCGCTGGATTTCATGTCGTGTGTTACAATAGTAATATCGTCATTTGGATGCAGAAAAAACGAAAGCCAATTGTCATAAGAGTAAGTGGAGCACAAATCATCAAAATAGTAGTCTACGCCTCCAAAAAGGTCGCCATTGGGAAGTTTTGAAAGCCTTCCAATCTCGTTGTACTCGTCCGCACCGCTATAAAAGTGCTTCCACTTGATTTCTTTTCCTGTATTGTCTTTGTTCATTCGACTTAAATAGAACTCATCAATCCAGTTGAGTTTCCCATTCGAGCTCTCAATACAAGTAGTAGCAGCCCCGTAAGAGGTGAAAACTGTCGTTAAATCATTGCCATTTTTATGGATGCTATACAACTCGTACACTGCCCTTTGATTGCCCCAATTATCTGCAACATATCTTTTTGCCCCGAAATATAGTCGTCCATCACTGCCTTCAAAAAAAACGGCATAGTCAAAATCAACGTCCAGGTTGCCGAAATTTAGTATCGCGTTAAAGCCGCCTCCGTTGGGATGCATTGTAAAAATATAGCCCTTTCCATTTTGTCCGCCTTTGCGCACCGTTCCATAGTAGTTGCCATCCGAGCACTTAATTAGGCATGTTGGCATCGCGCCATCAGGAGGGAGTGGGTTAAAGGTGTAATTGGTGACAAGGTCAGTGCCGTCCAACTTTGTAGAAATAAGCTTTGGGTCAATGTAGGATAAAAGTGTCAAATACAGCCTGCGATCAGACATTTCGAGGATTTGAGATGCTGGCCATCC
>JACMMM010000058.1 GCA_014379065.1 Saprospiraceae bacterium | reverse complement strand
GTGGCGTTCATGGCCTGCTTCCTTTTTTGGAGCAGGTGGTATTGCACGTTTTTCTCGGAAAGTTCGAGCAGTTTTTTCTTGTCGCCGATTTTGGGGACGGTGATAATCAAGTCGTTTTCAGGCAACACGACATGAAAAGGGACGATGAGTTCTTTCGTAATACTATTGAATCGTTCTCGCATGGACTGAATCGCAAAAGCCAACATCATCTCGCGGTCTTCGTCGAGGTTCTTCGTCAGCGTGAGCGTATAGGTATGGATAATCGCGCCATTCACCACCTTGAGATAATTGACAAAAGCCTCCTTCTCATCGTCGGCGATGGCAAACACGTCCACGTCATGGATGTTGGGGTTCACCACCGTGCTTTTCCCTTGATAATCTTCAAAAAGGGCCAGTTTTTCTTTCAAAGCGTGGGCTTGTTCAAACTTCATTTCCTCCGCCGCCCGCGCCATTTCTTCTTTCAAATGGTTTTTTACGGCGGCAAAATTGCCTTTCAAGATATTTTTGATCTGTTCGATTTTGCGGTTGTAGGACTCTTCTGATTCGAGCGCGACACAGGGCGCTGCGCAGTTTTTGATATGGTATTCGAGACAGGGTTTGAACTTGTTTTTGGCGATGTTCTCTACAGAAAGGTTCAACTGACAGGTGCGGAGTTGGAAGAGTTTTCGAATCAACTCCGCGATTTGCTCGACTCGAAATTTCTGCAAATACGGCCCGAAATAGACAGACCCGTCTTTGAAGGTCTTTCGCGTGAGGAACACCCTGGGAAACCGCTCCAGCTTGATGCAGATGTAGATAAGTGGCGATTTCTCGTCCTTCAACATCACGTTGTAGCGCGGTTGGTGTTTCTTGATTAAGGTGTTTTCGAGCAGCAGCGCATCGTGCTCCGTTCCCACGATCATAAACTCAATGTGGTGGGAATGACGGATCAGCACCTTCGTTTTGGCGAGCTGGTATTTTTTCTCCCCAAAGTAGGAAGCGAGGCGGTTGCGCAGATTTTTTGCTTTACCGACATAGAGGATTTTCCCCTCTGCATCTATGTATTGGTAGATGCCGGGATCGGTAGGGATACTGGGAGAGAAGATTTTGAAATCGTCGTTGGTCATAATAGGCGCAATCAGACTTTAGCGCGCCTTACGCGCAAAATAAAGCCATCAAATACGCAAAATGCATTGGGCAATTCTGCGAGGTGGGAAAGAATTACCCGAGTTGCGACTTCCCCTTTTTTCTCACTCGGCATTTTCCCTAACCGCAGCAAAATGACGCCGCAATGGGGAAGTCGAAGCCTAAATACAAGTTCGCCAAAATCCTTATCTTCTGTAATGAGGGGCGCATTTAGGTTGACAGCGATGCCCAATACTTCATCATCATCAATCGAAGGTGAGTGCTCTGCAATGGCTACTATGTCCAAGCCATGTGCGCGCAGATTTTCTACAATCGTAAAGTCAACACTTTCATCTGCTACGAGTGTCATGCGGAGGCAACTGCATAAACTACGTCATTTTTGACGCTGTGATGTGCATAAGAAATACAAGCCTTGATGTCCTCTACTGTGATTCGTGGATAGGCTTTGAGCATGTGCTCCATGCTTTCGCCATCAGCCAATTTTTCCAAAATCAGTTCTACGGGAATGCGCGTGCCTCTGATTACCGGTTTGCCAAACATGATTTTTGGATCGGCCACAATTCGTTCTTGCCAAGTGTATGCCATGCAGGTAAATTTTGGACAAAAGTAAATGTTTCTATCTATACCTTTCTAGTCAAGGCTTTGAAATTCTCATTTGACTCGACGCCTCGCCTTGGATAAGCGGTAAAAAGACCTGCTTGAACTCATTGGCAAAATTCTGGTTTTAATCCCGTAACTTGTTGTCCCGAAAGCTGGATAATCTTTCATTTTCAAACCTTTTTAATCATGCGCTTCTACCTTTCCACCCTTGCCCTGCTATGGGCGGGTACTTTCGCTCCCATTCTCCTCTCTGCTACTTCCATCATTCCTTTCGCGAACTTGGGCGAGGCTACTGCTTACAGCGAATGTGTGGTGCTGGCTCGTGCTATTGGGCCCGTCGAAACAATCGAAAACGGCACCACTTTCATGGATACTAAATTTGAATCCATTGAATGCATCAAGGGGCTTTTACAGCCAGGCACGATATTCTCCCTGCGCCCCTTTTCCCGCCTGACTGGAGATTACAAGATTGACATTGCTGGCGATTTTAAGCCAGAAACAGGCAAAACTTATCTGCTTTTTTTGCATCAAAATGGAGATTTCTGGCGACCTGTCATGCTTTCTTATTATGTTTTCAAGCAGTTTCAGGAAGGGGACGATGCGTTTTTAATCCCTCTTGGAGGCAATGGTATTGCAGTATTGAACAGGCCCGACGGTTTGCCCATCGAACCACTGGGGGTATTGCAACAGGACGTTTTTCTTCAATATTTGCGAGCATTTTCAGCCGCACCTAAAATGGTTTGGGATGGGCGTATTGGGCGTCCTTCGCTCCGTAAGGAGGATATTAAAGCATTTGACAGGGCGGTTCCTACAGGCTGTGATTTTTCCTTAGGTGCCAACCTCAGTCGTTGGCAAGACGCTGCGATACCCGTTTACTACGACGACACCAGCAACCCAACGGATTGGGGCACCTTGTTCCCTAACATTTTGTCTGCCATGAACGACAATTACACTGGGATTAGCCCTTCTGATGCTGGAAGCAAATCCTATGTCCCCAACTGCATTGGCGGCTCTGCGTATCAGGGCAATTTTATCTCTTTTTGCAATGCCAATCTCGGAGGCTCGCAATGCGCGCTTATCATATTTGAAGATCCGTGCAACGAAATCCCCGACCTCAGCGGCTGCGTAGGAACTATGGGTTTTGGAGGCAGCTACTCCAGCTCGTCCACGCACCAATTCGATGGGCTGACATGGGACAATGCAATCTACGGTTTCGTGATAGTGAACAACGGAGCGGCCGCCTGTTTGTTCGGCACGGACTATGAGCAGATGCTGACCCACGAGCTAACCCATTCATATCGCATGGACCACCTGAACGAAACCGACTACCCCGACCAAAATATGAACCCCATTTGTTGCAATGCCATCAATACAAAAGACCGGGAATGTATGAACTACGCCTACCCTGCTCCCGCCCCAGTGGAACTTCTTTCTTTCGAGGCACAGTTGCAAAGCGAGCGACAGGTCAGACTCAAATGGATTACCCAGTCCGAAAAAGACAACGATTATTTCTCGATCCAGCGCTCCGCCAACGGCACCCAATACGAGACGATTAAGGAGATTGCTAGTTTGGAAAGCAACACAGGAGGGACTTACGAATGGCTGGACACCCGACCTATGGCGGGTATTAACTACTATTGGTTGAGCCAAACTGACTTTGACGGCAGGGTGCAGCGTTTGGCCATCAAGGCCGTAACTGTGGGCAAAAACAGCAAGCTATTGAGCGTCAACCCAAACCCTGTCAAAGGGGACGCTTTGATTTTTGACCTGGATATCCCCTCTTTTTTCCAAGGCACTTTGGAAGTGATCAATACAGATGGAAGGATAATTTTGTCGAATGATATTGTTTTGGAAAAAGGGATTCAACGAATGCAACAACCGATTGAAGCAATACCTGCCGGAGTTTACCTGCTCCGTTTGTTCGATGGGAGGCAACAATGGACAGCGCGATTTTTGAAGCAATAAGCGCGCATTTCTTGGCAATTTATTGGTTGCACAGTTAGGAGGCGAAGCATCGTACATTTGCTCAATTGCATCTGTACCTACTTCGTAAAAATCCGCCTACACTATGCTGCACCTTCGACTAAGTTTTGCTTGCTGTACGCTTCTTTTTGTCGCTTTTACCCGCCTTTCAGCGCAGTGCCCCATCACGGTAGATGCTGGAGAAGACGTGTATCTCTGTGCCCCTCCCACGCCTACCCAACTGAATGCTGACATTTCGGGCGACTATCTGGGCTTCACCTGGAGCCCTACCACTGGGATGACGGGCCAAAACACGCTCACGCCCACTGTAACAGTCAGCCAGACAACCAGTTACGTACTTACCGCCACGGCCCCGGATTATTCAAACAACTTGGTAGACAACGGCGATTTTGAAGGGGGAAACTCGGGCTTTACTAGCGACTACCTATATAGCCCCGGCGATCTGGTTCCCGAGGGCCTGTACGATGTGCTCGACAATCCGCAAGACGACCATCCCGGTTTCGCTGCCTGCGATGACCACACTTCCGGCTCGGGCAATATGATGGTTGTAAACGGCGCGGGAACACCCAATCAAAATGTGTGGTGCGAAACCGTATCGGTGACCCCAAATACACAGTATGTGTTGTCCGCCTGGGTCACTTCAGTAGTGGCAGCGTCTCCCGCCCTCTTGCAATTCAACATTAACGGCATCCCAATCGGGGGGATTTTCAGCGCCCCAGGCGGCACCTGTAATTGGCAGCAATTTTTTCAAATCTGGAACAGCGGCGGGAATACCAGCGCAACCATTTGCATCGTAAACCAAAACACACAGCTCGGCGGCAATGACTTCGCCCTGGACGACATCGTTTTTTCGCCCGTTTGCACCGCGAGGGATACCGTCAAAGTGGTTGTGGTCAATGTTAGCGCAGTTGTTTCGCCACCAGTTGTCACCCTTCCTTGCGAGGGCGCAATGGTGCAGCTCTCGGGCAATGGCTCCAGCACAGGCCCAAACATCACATACGAATGGACGACCGGTGCCGGGAATATTATCTCAGGGGCAAATACCCTCACACCAACGGTTAATGCTGCTGGGGAATATACACTCTCTGTCTCTTATGAGGTCAATGGCAATGTCATTTGCACCAAAACAGCCATCGTCAATGTCATACTCAATCCCAATCCGCTAGCGGCCTGGGTGACACCGCCCCAACCGCTTGGCTGCGGCGCGCCAACTACTTTACTCATCGGGAATTCTAACCAACCGTCCTTTTCCACTTATGAGTGGACGACCACCAACGGCAACATCGTAAATGGGGCCAATCAGAAGAATTGTACCGTAAACCTGATAGGAACCTACACCCTGCTCGTCACCAACACGAACACTGGCTGCACGGCTACAACGGATGTGACGGTGACACTCACGAACAACGTGCCCACCGCGAACGCCAGTTCAAACGGCCTCATCACCTGCGTCAACGATTCCGTGCCGCTTTTGGGCGCCGGCAGCAGCACAGGGCTCAATATTGCCTATTCTTGGACGACCATTACCGGACATATCATCGGCCATACGGATAGCCTGAACACTATCGCTAGCGCAGGCGGACTTTACATCCTACACGTCACCAATACCTCCAACAACTGCACCTCCAACGATACAGTGACGGTGCCCGCGAATTTGACCCCACCGACGGTCATTGGCACCTTGCCACCCCAAATTTCCTGCGATCCCAATCAAGACACCATCTCACTTTTCATCTACTTGGGCCCGCCAGCGTTTGTTTTGATAAATTGGACGACTTCCAACGGGAACATCGTGTCAGGCCAATACACCCCCGCCCCACAGGCCAACCAGCCTGGTGTTTACACGGTATCGGTTTTTGACCCTGCCAATGGTTGCTACAATTATGACACCTCGCAGGTGATCGCTAATTTTACGATCCCAATTGCCGACATCTTGCCCGCAGACACCGTAACCTGCCAATCGCCCAGTATTCAATTGCAGGGCAGCGGCTCCAGTACCGGGCCAAATTTTTCCATCAACTGGACTGCCAGCAACGGTGGCAACATCGTGTCGGGGGGCAATACGCTTAATCCGACGGTCAACTCCGCGGGCGATTACCTGCTCATTTTGCGCGACAGCGTTAGCCTTTGTGCTGACACGGCCATGATCAGTGTATTGGCCGACACCAACGTCGTAGTGGCCATCGCCAATGCCCCCGATACGCTAAACTGTCTGATCAATTCCGTCACACTCAATGCAAACGGGTCTTCTTCGGGTAGCAACCTGACTTATCTTTGGACTACCACGAACGGCAATATTTCAGGTGGCCAAGACACCCCAAACCCCACGGTAAGTGGCCCCGGCACTTATCAACTCCTGCTCACCAACACGGTCAATGGATGCGCCGCTACCGATCTTGCCGTGGTGCAATTGAACAATGTTCCCCCCTCCATTTCTATCAGTACGCCCGATACGCTCACTTGCGCAGTTTTGAGCCAAACCATTCAGGCTCAGAACAATAGCACTTCTGGCAATTTCATTTATCACTGGACTGCCAGCATCGGTGGCAACATCACGGCAGGCGATAGCACGCTGGCCCCTATTGTAAACAAGCCCGGCACCTACACGCTCACAGCGACCAATATGAGCAATGGTTGCACGGCAACATCTTCGGTTTCGGTCGCCTTAGAAAATGGATTCCCTAATGTAGCAACTGCTGCGCCCGGGCCGTTGACCTGTACCACAACCACACAAGTTTTGAGTTCGAGCGGCTCATCCACCGGGCCAAATTTTGACTATAACTGGACTACCACAAACGGGAACATCAGCATGGGCGCAAGTACACCCAACCCTACCGTGAATGAGCCCGGCACCTATATTTTGCAAATCACCAACGCGTCCAACGGCTGCACGGCAAGCTCAAGCGTTGTGGTTTTACAAGACACGGTAGCACCATCAGCCTTAATTCTAAGCCCACCCGATACACTCACTTGTACCGTTTTGGACATTTACCTCCAAGGCGATGGCACGGGTGATGCCACATGGACAAACTCAAATGGGGATATCATATCCCCATTTTTTCCTGCCACCGTGGATGTTCCCGGCATTTACATCTTGACCGCCGTCGACCCAAACAACGGCTGTACAGCCGTAGATTCAGTTCAAATTTTTGAAAATGTACAAATTCCCAGCCTCAGCGTTGCCCCACCGCCCACGCTTACCTGCATTACCACCACGGTGACACTTAATGCCACGGCCTCCGGCCAAAACCTCGTTTATGACTGGCAAACGGGCAATGGCAACATTCAATCGGGCCAAAGCTCTTCCATGCCAATCGTGAACGCAGCTGGCAATTATGGGCTCACCGTTACCGATCAAGCCAATGGTTGCAGTAAAACTGGCGGTGTCATCGTATTCCAAAACGTTACCCCGCCCAACATCCTGATCACCCCAACGGCCCCTATCACCTGCAACAACCTGACCCAAACCATACAAGCACAAAATCAGTCTCCATCGAACAATTTTGTTTACTCCTGGGTGGCAGCCAACGGGGGGAACATCCTTTCGGGTGACAGCACGCTAACCCCGCTGGTCAACGGCGGTGGAGACTATATCCTCACCACAACCAATACCGTTAACGGTTGCGCCACGGTTTCGAGCACCAGTGTTTTACAGGATACCGCTTTCCCGATTGCTGATGCTGGCGCTGACGCTACGTTAAGTTGCCTGTCCAATTCATTGACCATCAATGGTGCCGGAGCTGGTGCGGTAAATCTGGACTTTACATGGCAAGTAGCCAATGGTGGAAACATCGTTTCGGGAGGCAACACCCCTACCCCACTCGTAAATCAGCCTGGCATTTACACCCTAACTGTGGAAAACCCGGCCAATGGTTGTACGGCGACGGACTTTGTTGAAATTTTCAACGATGTAAACGCCCCTTCTGCCAATGCTGGAACAGCCGCCACGCTCAGCTGCGCTCTGCTGCAAACTACCTTAAGCGCCAGCGCCAGCGCAGGGCTAAACATATCTTACAATTGGACGGCTTCCCCCGGCGGCAACTTCCTTTTGGGTCAAAACACCCTCACTCCCACCGTGAATGAGCCCGGCGTTTACACCCTTGCCGTCACCAATGCCAGCAATGGCTGCGTGGCCACCAGCAGCGTCACCGTACTGGAGAATGTAACTCCGCCCGTTGTGGATGCCGGTGCAACGGCAACGCTCACTTGCACAACCAACAGCCTCTTACTCGCTGCTTCTGCCACTGGCGGCCCCGCCAATTATATCTGGACGACCGCCAATGGGAACATCCTTTTGGGCGGGAACGCACTCAATCCCACCGTAAACCAAACTGGCAGCTACACCTTTACTGCCACCCTTGCCAGCAATGGTTGTTCAGCAAGTGATATGGTGACTGTTGGCATTGATACTTTGGCGCCAGCCTTCCAACTATCGTCGCCGCTTTTGTTGACTTGTACACAATTGAGCACCCCACTCTCGGGCACCGTTCAGCAGCCCGGAGCAGGGAATTTTACCGCTAACTGGACGACTCAAGGCGGGCATTTTACTGGATCTCAAAATGCCCTGAACACCAGTGCCGATGCGCCGGGCGTGTACATTTTGACCATTCAAAACGCCCTCAACGGCTGTGATGCCCAGCAGCAAGTGACCGTGAATCAAGACACTGTCGCACCTTTAGCCACCGTAGCTCCGGGTGCTGACATCACCTGTGCCCTGCAAAGTCTGAGCCTGAACGGCAATGGCTCATCAACAGGCAATCCCTTCTCTTACAACTGGACCGCCAGCGCAGGAGGCACGATTTTGAGCGGCGGCAACACGCTGGCCCCAACGGTGGGCAGCGCTGGCAGCTACACTTTGTTGGTCAGCAACAGTATTAACGGCTGCACTTCCTCCGCCACAACGGCAGTCGGTAACAACACCACACCGCCTTTAGCGGCAATAGCACCACCGGGGCAACTGACATGTGTGCAAAACGCTGTAACACTTAATGGCAGCGGTTCCAGCCAAGGCATAAATTTTTCGGCCACTTGGGCGACTTCAGCGGGCAACATCGTATCGGGACAGGGCACATTTACTGTGGTCGTGAACGAGATAGGAAACTATGTCTTGACGGTTTTGAATACCCAAAATGGTTGCAGCGAAACCACGCAAGTGCTTGTTCAAGAGAATACTGCAAGCCCGGGCGCGCTCATCCTCCCTGCCCCAGCACTGCATTGCAATCTCCCGCAAACTACCCTCACTGGAAGTAGCCAAGCCATCGGCACAATGACATTTGCCTGGACAAGCGCCCTCGGAGGGCACATTGTCAGCGGTAGCAACTCCCCTACCCCACTCGTAGACGAACCCGGCAGCTACACCTTGCTGGTGACAAACCCCGCCAACGGCTGCACCTCCATGATAACACAAACGGTGACCGCCATACCTGATCCGGTTTTTGTGCCCTCGCTGATACAACCCAACTGCAAGGTTCAAACTGGTTCAGTGAACTTTGGCAGCATCACCGCCGGATTGGCCCCTTACCAATTTTCCACTGATGGCGGTCAGACTCAAAGCAATCAGGTTTTATACAGCGGTTTGCAACCCGACACCTACGCACTCGTAGTGAGCGACGCAAATGGGTGTACGACAGAGGAATCCGGCACGATTGAGCAGCCATTTTTGCCCACGCTTGACCTGACAGATATACTAAAAATCGAGCAAGGGGATTCCATTTTGCTCACTCCTTTGACAAATATCCCTACGGCTCAAATCATTTCCTGGGAGTGGTCGCCCGCTGAAGGGCTTTCCTGCACGGATTGCGAGCAGCCTTGGGCTAAACCCTTGAACAACCAATATTACAACGTAACAGTCGAGGATTTGAACGGCTGTCAAGCAGTAGATCGCATCCTGGTCAAGGTCAGCCGGAATCGGCATATTTATCCACCCACCGCCTTCACCCCGAACGAAGATGGAGAAAACGACCGCTTCACACTGTACACCAAGGGCGTCAAAGAAATCCGCCGCCTGACCATTTTCGACCGCTGGGGAGAAGAGGTTTTTTTGCGGGAAAATTTCCAACCGAACGATGAATCTCTGGGCTGGGATGGGACGTTCCGGGGCTCGACGCTTATGCCTGCTGTGTTTGTCTGGGCAGCAGAAGTGGAATACGTAGATGGAGAGGTGGAGGTGATTTATGGGGATGTAACGATTGTTCGTTAGGTTTAACCTTTGTCCCCCCAATTAGAGCGTTTTGATTGACGATTAATAGATTACATGATTGTTGATTTTTGATGTAAAGTAAGATT
>JACMMM010000560.1 GCA_014379065.1 Saprospiraceae bacterium | reverse complement strand
AGGTTTGTAAAAAGCACAACGGTAAGCACTTTGGAACAGTCAACTGCATCCGTCACCGTAACGGAATAAATACCCGTTTGCATATCCGCGAGATCTTCGGTGGTCGCCCCGTTTGACCAAAGATAGGAATAGGGCGCGATGCCACCTGTTGCGAGAATATTGATCGAACCATCAGTCGCTGCACAGGAAGTCGGGGTACTTATATTGGAAGAAATTGAAATCGGCGGGTCGGTGGCTACGGTCAAAACAGCATAGCGGCTACAAGCGGTAGCATCGGTTAGCGTGACGGAGTACATGCCAGCATTCAGGTTGTTCAAATCTTCAGTAGTTGCGCCATTTGACCACAGGTAAGCGTACGGCGGCACCCCATCACTGAAGCTCAAATTGATAGCCCCGTCGCCGCTTAAACAAGACACCTTGTCCACCGCAATATCTTGCTCCGGAATGGCCGGGCCAGGGAATACCAGGACTTGATCTGTAGCTGTGCAGCCATTGGTAGTGTTGGTTATCCAGAGGATATAGGTTCCTGATAAATTTACGGTGGGGGTCAAAGAGGATTCATTTCCGGGAAAGACGCCTGGACCTGACCACAAGTAGGTGTAAACTGCCCCAACACTAGATCCGCTTGCATCCAATATGGCTGGGTCACCCGTGCAAGATATGCCCATGTCTGGCCCTGCATCGGCTATTGGGGGGGCTATATCAGCAGTCACCAGCACTACATCCGAAGCTGTACAGCCGTTTTGACTATTCACAATCATAAGGGTATAAGTGCCCGGGCCCACGATCGTAGGGAACAGGGAGTTAGCGCCGGCAACAATTTGCCCATCAGCAGTAGTCCATGCGGGAGAAATACCTCCCCCCCAAGAGCTGCCTGAACCATCCAATGAAATCGCAACGCTGGCACAGGTAAGTACCTGGTCCGCTCCTGCGTCGGCTACCGGGGTGCTTATATCTTGAGCTACAAACACAGTGGCTTGAGATACGCACCCATTTTCAAGATTGGTTACGATCAAAGAATAGGCCCCGGGTTGGTTGACAAGGACTGTAGGCAGGTTATTTTGGCCTATTAATCCAGGCCCAAGCCATTGATAAACAATATTTGGTCCTAAAGTAGAACAACCGCCATCAAGCTGAAGCGTATTGACATTACATGTCAAAATGCCTGGAGGAGCAGTACACGCAAGCGGAACATCTGCGTCTATAAACAAAGTGGGAGACGCAGTAGCGGTGCAGTTATGCGCATCCGTGACCGTAACGGTGTAGGTTCCTATCTGGTTGGCCTGAAGGTCGGCTGTGGTTGCGCCATTGCTCCACAGGTAGGTGTACGGTGTGGTGCCGCCATTTACGTTTGTTTGAATCGTAAGACTATTGACTAAGCAAGTGAGCGTGCCACCTACCGCCGAAACGAAGAGTGGAGCGGATTCTGTTACCACCGCTGATACGGTCGCTGTGCAAGCCAACGCATCTGTGACCGTGCAGGTGTAAGTGCCCGCTAGCAAGCCAGCGATATCTTCATCCGTCTGGCTATTTGACCAAGCGAATGTGTATGGTGCAGTGCCATTCGAGGCAGTTAAGTCAATGCTGCCGTTGCTGAGGCCTGCACAGCTTACGTTCGTAACGGCAGCATCAGCACTGCATTGGGCTTGGGCGCTTGGAGTACCTACGATTAGGCATAAAAGCAAGAGCAAAATAGAGTAGCGCATGGGTGGCATATTGAGAGGGTTTTCAAATTTGTTGCACATCGAATGGTTGAAAATGCTGTGCAGATGAGAGTTATACAGGATACGGATTTACTTGACAGTCTTTTGATGCTACAAATGTTGGGCTTGCTGCTTGGGTATGCAAAGACATTTTTTTAAACTTGTTCCCCTCTATTATTTGAATAAAATTTTAAAAAATTGAATGTCAAAGTTTTAAAATAAAATAGTTAGTTCAAACATGGTTACTTTGCTGCAAATTTGTTTGCCACCAATTGCACTAATTTACACGATTCGGGTTCGTTGTTAGTGAAAATCAGTGCAATTAGTGGCAAACCCCAACGATGGTGCCATGGAAAAAACTTTGCTCTGGGAAGCCTTCTATTCTCTCACGGCGCTTGAAGCCCGCGAGTTTGGCAAGTTCGTCCGCTCGCCTTTTTTCAATGCCCGCCAACAGCCTGTCGTGCTTTTTGATTACCTCGATGCCTGCCGTCGTGCCGGGCGTTTGCCCAGAGAGGCAGAGGCCGCCGCTGTTTTGAACAAAACCGAAGGCGGGGTCAAGGCTCGGCAAGCAAACTCCGCCCTGCTTGGCCTGCTGGAAAAATACCTCACCTACAACGAGAAATTCCAGGATGAAGGCCAAGCCAAAATCAGCCTCGCTGCTGCCTACCGAAAGCGCAATCTAGGCAAACACTTCAATATCACGCTCCGCGAGGCCCGCCAAAGCCGCGAGCAACTACCCTGGCGCCACGCCGATTATTTTCAGGACCTGAATCTGGTGGAATGGGAACGCTACCAGTTCGACACGGGGACGCTGCGCACGGAAGTTCTCAACTTGCAAGCCACTTCTGACCTAATGGACACCGCCTTTGTGGTGCGAAAATTGTACATCGCCTGTTTAGCTGCCTCTCACCAAACGGTGTTCAAGGCAGAGTATCGAATCGGCTTGCTGGATGCGGTGTTGTCCTATGTCGAGTCCGAAAACATGCTCGACACACCTGCCGTAGGACTCTACTATTTCTGTTATAAATTCCAGACAGACCTGCCAGGAGCGGAGCGGTATTTTGAGCGGTTTCGCACCATGCTCGCCACCCATGCCGAGGCTTTTCCGCCCGATGAGTTGCGCACCCTCTATCTTTTGGCCATCAATTTTGGCATCAAAAAAATCAACCAGTCAGCGGAAGGTTGGCTTCGTGCCACGCTTGATCTGTACCAAGGCGCCCTCGCCCGCAAACTGCTTTTGGAAAACGGGCAGATTTCGCGCTTCGCATTCAACAACATCATCGCCATTGCGCTCAGGGTAGGGGAGTTGGATTGGGTAGAACGCTTCATCCTCGAACACAAAAACCTGCTCGAACGCCAATGGCGAGAAGCGACTGCCAGCCTTGGTCTCGCCCGCGTGGCCTACGCCCGCCGCGATTACAAAACCGCACTGCTCAACCTGCAACGCTCCGATTACAAAGACCTGATCAACAACCTGACTGCCAAGACTTTGCAACTAAAAATCTTTTACGAAACCGAGGAGTTTGACCTGCTGGCAAACCACTTGAAAGGCATGAAAAACTACATTCGCCGTCATACGAGCATTGGTTACCATCGCACGAATTACGGCCTGATCGTAGCCTACACGCAGCAGTTGATGGCTTTGGATTTTAAGAAAAAGGAAGCTGTGGAAGCGCTCAGGGCCGCGATTGTTGGGGAAGAGATTTTGACGGAGAAGGAGTGGTTTTTGGAGATGTTGGGCTGATCACACCTTTTTTGGCGGCAAGTCAAAAGCAACCGCATGATGTTCCAAATGCCCGTTGTGTGAGCCGTCACAGAAGGGTTTGTTTTTTGACAAGCCACAACGGCACAGTCCCAATGCTGTTCTGCCCTGAAGTCCGTATACATTGCCCTGGACATCTACAATTTCAAAATCACCCTCAATTTTGAGGGAATCATTGGAGTTTACAGTAATTTTTGTTGCAGCCATTGTATTAAGTTGAAATTTCGCCGTGCGCGGGTCT
>JACMMM010000559.1 GCA_014379065.1 Saprospiraceae bacterium | reverse complement strand
TCGAGCAGGGCTTTTTTGTACTGCTTTTGAAGCATCAGCATCCCTGTTTTTTGAAACAAAGCCTCGTAGCGCAAGCTATCGGTGGCTGCGCTTTGGTAAATCAGATCGCAGTAAAAGACCGATTTTTCAAAATCTCCGAGATCGGCATAGAGTGCAGCCAATTGGGCTTGACATTCATCGCGGTATTGGTTTCCGCTGAAGAAAAGTACCCGCTGGTAGGTTTTCAGCGCGAGCGTTTTGTTTCCTGCGGCCATTTGTTCCCGGGCAAAGAACAGCGTCTCCTGAGCCGTTTGGGCAGGCAGAAAAGGGGCCGTGCTAATCCAGCACAGGAAAAAGAAGAGCCTCTGTATCATGTTTCAAACGGTTGAATTTCTGTTGGTTGTGCCGACGGGCGGCTTTGTGCGAGCCATAAAGGTTGCCTGCATAGAACCCTATCGCAAAGCCACCATGTATCCATCCCCAAAAAGTATCAATGCCTTCCTGATCAAAGCGGCGGTAGGCTTGCCAAGTATTGATGCCCACAAAAAGGAGGCTGATAATGCCGTCTTTCCATTCTCCTGCATAGGCTTTGCCAAGTCCGGGCACCGGCACCGACAGTGCCGTGGCCACCCAGGGGTTTTTCTTTTTGTTGCGCTCTCCGCGCTTGATGAGGTGTTCCACATCAGCGCGTCGGGGGATTTTTTCAGTGCTGGGGACGGTCTCTAGAGATTTGCGTGCATCCGGCCATTTTTGCTCCAACATATTGGCATACAACACCGTGCGTCGCAGCTGTGTGCTGTCAAACATCTCTGAATCGGTCACCAACCTGCGCGCTTGGGCAGGGTAGCCCCCTCGGAGCAGGAGCTTGGAATATTCGGTGTAGAGCAAACGACTTTTGGGCTGGGGCGTAAGTTGCCATTTGGCCCACTGTTCCAAGCCTTGTTTCGGCGTTTCCCCTTTGCGATAAACGCGGAGCAGATCGGCACGGAGGGTGTCGTTGTCTGGCCTAAGGAAAATCAATCGCTCGTACTCCTCGGCAGCCAGCGCATATTGTTGTGACTGAAGCAAATAGCGGGCGTAAGCGCGGGAATGCTGATAGTCGTAAATGTCCTGAGCTACGAGCGTGTTAGTCCAGAATATGAAAAGAAAACAAGGGAAAAGTTTGTTCATTATTAGCGCTGAAACCTCGTAGGTTTTAAAAACCTACGAGGTTTGTTGATTCGTTACCACCCCACCGGATCCTTCAATCGCCGGTGTTCCATGTCAATTTCATATTGTTCGGGACTAAAGCCATTACAGCGGGTAAGTCGGTCGCAGGTACACATGATGCCACGTACAACACCTAGTTTTTTGACCGCTTCCAAGCCGTATTCCGAGCAGGAAGGATGAAAACTGCAACGTTGATTGTCCTGAGATGAAAAGAAGGATTTGTAAAACAGGAACAGCCCTGAAAGCACCGTCTGCAACTCATTGGGATTTTCGCGGCTGAGCGAAAATTGTTCAGAGAGCCGCACTTTGGGCGTGGCAGAAAAGGCTTGTTGCAAAAGCGAGAGGTCCTTGCCAACGTGTGGCACACCTTTGAGGTGTGCCACACGTTCTTGGGCAAAGAGATTACCTGCCAGCAGGAGTGTTGAAATCGTAAGTGCTATCTTCATCGGCTTGGTTAATGATGATGTTTTTAAGGGTCATAATGCGCACAAACTCGCCTGCTTCGCGGTAAAAAATCTGATAGATTTTACCTGGAACCGGGAGGCCATTTTGAACGGTGTAGTCTTGGAAATAGAATTTGGAAACCAGTTTTTTTTCTTTGTCATAGAAAGCCGCCGCCGTGAGTCGCTTGTTCTCTTGCGCCATGGACACCGGCCCAAGGTAGGTTTTCAACTGTTCGGGTGGCAGCCACTGAGAGATGACCTGATTGCCGTCTTGTTGTACATCGCCGGGCGTATAGCCTACTTTGGCCAACCCAAAATCATTGAGTTGTTGACTCAAGATCATGTTGAAAATGGAAAACTCGCCCACTGGCGGCACCATTTGTTCCGATACGAGCGTGTCTGCTTTCATCCGGTACATAAACGTGTCACGCACGAGCCATTGCTCTGGCTCTGGGAACCGAATGTCGTAAACGGTCTTGTGCAGGTTTTTGTCGTAGTAAATAGCCCCTGTAATGAGGCGGCCCTGGTCTTTGCCCGTCTCTTTTTCTTTGATGGAAAAGTCAGATTTGAAACGGTAAAATTCAGACTGGGCTTGCGATGCTTTGGCCAAAAAGGCCAGCGCAAATAGGAGTAGGAATCGGGTTGGAATGCTCATAGTGGGGCAAAAGTAGTGATTGGGTAGTGAACCCAATAAAAAACCGGGTTGCCTCGCTGCTGCGGAACAACCCGGTTTGATAAGAACCGCTTCCCTGTTTACGGGTTAGAAGCAGCCCATGCACCCCAGATAAGGAGGTACGCAAAAATCCAAATGACGCTCCAAACGGCACATCCGATGATTGCCTTTTTGCCCTCAGTCTTTTTGGCGTCGCCTTCTACGGCCACATAGACCAAGATGATACCAAGAATACCAAGGCAGAAGCCCCACCAGAAGCCTGGAATACCGAGCAGACGGTCGCCATCAGGTGCTACGCTGCCGAGCAGCGAAGAAGCGATGTCGTTGTCATTCGTCACGTTGTTGAGCAGGGCATTGTTCTCAGAAGCAAGTTGGGAGTAAGTAGCGTGATTTGCTTCTACCAATTGCTCGAGTTGTGTCATGCCAGCAAATTCATTGTCCAGACGGCTGAGGTCGTCTTGAAAAGGATTTGCAAGGGTAGTGCTGGGCGAGGCAGCCCAGAGTGCGCCGCCAAGCAGCGCGAAAAATGCCAGTGTGAAAAATTTCTTCATAGATTTTGTCTTGTAGAATTTAAAGGTGTGTAAAAAAATATCCGGGCAAAAGTACCCGTCCGTATTGAAAAAAGAAACTGCACGGAGATTTTTAACGACCGTTTATTTCGATTTTTAAAACTGTAGACTAAAATGACTTTTCGTTCAACGGAAAACGAACCCCGTTGAGCGGACAACAAGCGGCAAACATCTATCCTTTTTTTGTGCTGCTGAAGGGCGCTCTTATTTCGGGCCTTGAAAATGGAAAGCCCAAGTTACAAGTTTCAAGTAAAACAACTCAAACATCACAGAATGGCAATTACCAACTCAAAGGGCGGTCTGCTCGCCATTGTAGCAGTGGCGGCGATCGCAGCTTTTTTCGTACTGAGACAATTTTTTCCGCAGATTATCGAGCAAATTGCAGCCGGGATTGTCGCTTTTTTTGCCTTTTTGGCAGGTTTGATTTTCCGCAGGAAGAAATAACAACGCCACATTGACCACATTTTTACCCGCCGAAGCCTTGGCGTAGGAGGGTTCACATTGACCACATTTTTACCCGCCGAAGCATCTCGCCGCCGCCAAAGGCTAAGGCGAGTAAAAGCGTAGGAGGGTTCACATTTTTAACCGCCATAGCACGAAGTGCGAAGGCGGAGACCACATTTATCATGCTGATTTCAATAAAAACCCTCACCAAGACTTACCACATGGGCGCTGAAGTCGTGGAAGCCCTCAAAGACGTGACCCTTGACATCGAAAAAAACGAGTATGTGGCGCTCATGGGGCCATCGGGCAGTGGGAAATCTACGCTGATGAACCTTTTGGGCTGCCTTGACTCCCCCACGCGCGGAGAATATTGGCTCAACGGCACGGAAGTCAGCACGATGGACGACGGCGACCTGGCCGAAGTGCGCAACAAAGAAATCGGCTTTGTATTCCAAACCTTCAATCTAATGCCGCGCCTTAGTGCCTTGGAGAATGTGGCCCTTCCACTCGTGTATGCTGGCGTGGGCCGGGAAGAACGTTTGGAAAAAGCCCGCAAAACCCTCGAGTCCGTGGGCCTTGGAGACCGCGTTACGCACAAACCCAACGAACTCTCCGGTGGGCAACGCCAACGTGTGGCAGTAGCCCGCGCGCTCGTAAACGATCCCGCCATTATCCTCGCCGACGAGCCTACGGGCAACTTGGACACCAGAACCAGCTACGAAATCATGGGGCTTTTTGAGCAAATCCACAAAGCTGGGAATACGGTCATCATCGTTACCCACGAACAGGACATCGCCATGCACGCCCACCGCATCGTGCGGCTTCGCGACGGACTTATTGAAAGCGACCTTCCCAATGAAAATTTTGTGCGCATGGAAAATGTGGTAATGCGCGCGGAGTAACACAGTAGGTTTTACAGGTTATTCTTCGCAAAGCCTCCGAATGAGAATAGTTGATTAGCCCGCTTTTTGGTTCAGCGAAGCTAACTTTCTCACGAGCATAGCTATTGATCCTATTATTAAAATGGTATTATTGATATTTTTTTGCCTAAATAATCCTTGATTAATGGCTTGATTAAATTCTGAATATAATTCTGACATTCGAATTGCGTTCAATGAAAAAATACGATTATTCGAATGAATTATAAATAAATGGAAATTAATTCCATAAAAAAACCCTCTCAAAATTGGGAGGGTTTTCTTTTATTA
>JACMMM010000558.1 GCA_014379065.1 Saprospiraceae bacterium | reverse complement strand
CGGGTAGAAAATACCCAAGAGCCAAAACTGTCCGACGATTAAAAGGAAAATATCAAACCTTCAAAAACTACCGCAGAGCCGCATGATTCCCTTAAGTCAATGACATTGCCCTTTAGGGGCAGGGGGCGCGACCCAATACTCTAACCATATCTTGAAAACCACCTCATCACCCATGCAACAGCCCAAGCACCCCCGCCAGCATCAAAACCACGCCTGAAATAATGCCCGCGTAGTGCTCCAGTGCGTGCCAATTGGCCAGCGAAAGACCGTGCCATACCAGTTGCACCCACACCACCATGCCGCCCACCGTAGTAACGGTGTATAGCACAGAAAGGCTTAAAACAGCCCAGCCGCCGTGCGTGCCTGCCACCAAAAAAAACGCGCCAATCTCCAGGCAAGGCGAAAGGAACATGGCCGAAGCAAGTGCTACAATCATTTGTTTTTCAGGAAGTTGAGCAGGAACCTGGCCGTGCAGGTGAAAGTGCTGGTGGTAGTAGTGCCGCCAGATGAACACGGTGCCCAGCGCTATAAGTAGCACGGGCGCTGCAGTTTCCATAAAGCTTGAAGCCCAGGCAGAAAGTTGCCACCCGGCTAAGCTGACCAGCAGCCCAATCAATACGGTGCTGAGCGCGTGCGCACTCCCCGCCCACAAGGTGATACGTGAGGCTTTGGCTGCTGTCCAACCGGCCCGTTTTCCGATAGCCACAATTGGAAGCCAATGGTTGGGGATGGCAGCATGGAGCAGGCTGAGGGCAAGGCTTCCGAGCAGGAGGTCAGTGGTCATTTTTGTTTCAGTTCACGTTTTGGGCCAATGGGGGCATTTAAAAGCAGGCAAAAATAGCGCGTTTGCATGGAGCAGTTTTGATTGTTTTTTTAGCGGGAATTAACTGTCGGATAATATCGGGAAGGCAAATATTGTTCGCAGAAAACCATGTTAAGTTCATAAATACCTCAATTAACCCCATGAATATCAACAATATATGGAAGAAAATTGCCAATTTCTTCATAAGCGCTGCCCGTATTTTTTGGTCCGATATTGTCGTAAAAATCTTTGAGGGCCTAGGTTCAGATCAATTTTTACCCTTCGTTTCCCGACACTTTTTTTATCTGCTTTGGATACTGTTGGTACCTATCGTGCTGTACACCATGGCACAGGGGCGTGAGTTTTTCATGGGGCTTTTTGACGATTCTTATTTTTTCAGCGGGTTTCGCGCCTCGTTTTTGATGGTGGCGTATTTTGCCCAAGCAATGGCCATCATCCTCCTTCCAAGGCCATTTTTCAAAAAAGTAAACTATAAAAATTGGGGCAGGGTGCGTTCGCCCATTGCGCTTGAAGACACTTCGCTTACCTATCTGTTGAGCGCCTTGCCCGTCATTTTGTACGGAATCGTGATGATTGTTGTACAGGCCGACCGTATTGATGATTGGTGGAAATGGGCGATAATAGCCATTACATTGATAGCAACGGCGATATGTGCTTCGATTGCGGAGTCCAGATGGCGCCTTAGTGCGCACAAGACACTGCTCATCATTTTGGTGTTGACGATTGTCTGTGGTTTAACTGTAGGTTGGATACCTAAGAACGATGAATTCTGGAACTATTTTACGGTGGGGGTTTCGTTGCTGGCCCAGACAGTGCTTATTGGCGGGTTGAGTAGGCGAATAAACGAAAGTTTCCGCAATGCCACACATTACGAGGACCCAAGTGCCCAAAGGGGTAGCCCAAAGATGCACCGATACGATTGGCTTTACCTCTGGACAGTGATACCAATAACACTTCTGGTGATCGTTTTTGCTTTCTGTTCCAATTTGGAAGCACCCGCTCCGGTATTCATGCTTTTGCTGCTCACCACCTTCTATATGATTTTTACCCGTTTAATGGCTGCATGGTTTATCTATTCTATCAGACGTTTAGGACTGAAATGGTGGGAAAATTGGCGCGTTTGGGTGTTTTGGGGCGTGGTAGCGCCTGCACTTGGAGTCATTTTTTTCCTCAAATCTGGCATCCACGATGTTCGGACGGTGAAAATGGAGCATGGGGCAATTCCTGCCGATGACCGTCTGGATCTCGACCAATGGTTCGACGCCTGGTGGGCGCAAAATCAGTTCGACACCACGGCTGCAGAAATCCCGATCTACCTCGTAGCGGTTCAGGGGGGAGGCAGCCGGGCGGCACTTTGGGCCAGCGAAATACTCAACTGTTTTGAGATAGAGAGCAATTACCAGTTTCATAAACACTGCTTTGCCATTTCTTCGGCTTCTGGCGGCTCCGTTGGTACGGGGGCTGCCCTGGCTTTATGGCGGTTTGCAGCGGACAATGACGTGCTCATAACAAGCCACACAACCGATAAATGGACAAAAGACACCCTCTATGCCAACTATGCCAGAGGCGCATTCCACCGAAACTACCTGAGCGGCTCTTTCTATGAAATGTTTATTTGCGAAATTGCAGGCCGATTTGCCTTCAACGTAAAAGACCGCGACAACCGCAATTACCGCCTGCAAAAAGACGAGGCGCTGGGTTTTGCCGCTGGGCTGAAACGCGGATTTCATGGTGACCCCAATCCACTTAACTTGCAAATCGGAGAACGCCTGCGTTTGTTTGATAAGGGCGACGCGCCCATGCTTCGTGTTGACGATCAATTGAAGGTAAAAAACTACCCTTTCATGCCTTACCTGAGCTACTGGTATGAAGGGCCGGGCAAACCCAAAACATCCTTGCCACTCTACCTGCCCATCTCGACGAACCTACAAACAGGCAAAGCTGGGTTTAGTAGCCCAGTGAAGATGGATTCGATCATTTTCACCGATGCGATTGATATTCTCGACTCTGTAGAAAGTTGGGAGTCACGCCGAAACCGTGACCGGACACTGAGCTTGGTAGGCGCTACCAACCTCAGCGAACTCTTCCCGGTGATGAGCGCGTACACGCACATCCCTGGTACCGGCAATTTTATTGACGGCGGCACCTTTGAGAACATGGGGCTTCAGGTGATGCAACAGATTTATTTTTGGCTCGACAAAAAGCGCAACACCGATAGGCGATTGAATTCCATTAAAAGCAAAATCCGAATCCGGGTGGTGTACGTGATCAACCACGGTTTGGAAGCCAAAGGAGTGCCAGATCGCAGTCGGGTTTCGCAAATTACATCGCCGCTCAAACACGCCAGTAGCACCACTATTGATGGGCGCACCACCTATTTTACCAAACGCATGGCTTACGATCTGCAGCTCCAAGACACGCTGCACACGATTTTGCTACAGGGGCCTAAAGGCGATTCCAGCTATTTGTATATCCCCTTGGGCCGTTGGTTGTCCCAACGCTCGATACGGCTTGCAAACGAGCGTGCCGATAAGTGCAAATCAGAAATCCGAGCGGTAGTTGCACCCATAAAATGAGAAACAAAGGGTAGGTTTGTGCTGAAAATACCATTTAAATTACAACTTAATAGCCATGAAAATATCCTTTCAACCTTTAGCAACCATGTTTTTTGCTAGTTTGCTCTTGCTCGCTGCGGGATGCAATATTTTGAACAATAATCTAGACAAAGCAGACCTCAGAAAATTCCGGGCAAACAACCAAACGCAGCTTGACAGCTTGGTCCGCAGAGTTGGCATGAATGCTACGCTCGGAGTGAGTGACACCATCGGTTTTCTCGCAAAAAAGGCCACACAGGGCTTAAAAGAGGGCCTCAAGGGCTTGTCAGATACCCTCGACCCGGAGATCAAGAAAATTATCGAGCGCATCGGAAACTTATCGGAAAAGCAGTTGGATTCGCTGGGAGAACGGCTCGAATCGCGCTTGAAAAGCCTGAAAGGTGAAATCAAGGATGAAGATTTGAAAAAATTTCTCCTC
This sequence comes from Saprospiraceae bacterium, assembly GCA_014379065.1. GTDB lineage: Bacteria > Bacteroidota > Bacteroidia > Chitinophagales > Saprospiraceae > M3007. The sequence continues at coordinate 1,701 of JACMMM010000558.1, read as the reverse complement.
GATATGGTAGAAGAAGCCACTGGAAAGCTGAAAAAGCAAACCCGAACGGCACTGAGCGACATGATCCAAAACGCGCTCGACAACTTCGACGCTGAAACCGCAAGGGATAAACTGCAAATCATCCTCACCGGCGCCTTGGGCGACAGCACCAAAAAGAAGGCGCAGGAACTGGTGAATGGCGCCCTGCAACCTACCATGGATACCCTGTTGAAACGGATTGACAAGATCGTTCACAAAGACGTTCCTTTTGTGGAGAGACAGGCCAGAAAACTATTGTTGGCTTTGGGTGCCATCGCCCTTGCCATTATTGGATGGATTTGGTACCAACGTCGGCGCTATGCTAAATTGGTCAGCCTATTGACGTATGAAATTGATAAAATCCCTTCTCAAACGCTATATGATGAACTGACCAAACGGATTCGGAACGAAGCGCAGAAGAATGAATTGGAGCCGCTGTTGCGGGAAAGCCTGAAGGAATCGGGGCTTAATACTTGAAGTTGGGGAAGCCGCAAAATGTACGAAAAATGGCAATTTGAGCCGCATAGCGGCGGCATTTTGGTAGCGCCAGCGTTAAATTTTTTCAGAACCGCGTAGCGGTGACATTATATGTTCGAAATAATGTCACCGCTACGCGGTTCTTATCTTCAAAATCGCCCTTTGGGCTACCAAAATGTCACCGCTACGCGGTTTTTTTGAAAACAACATATGGGTAGATATTCAACTCAATTTAAGGGTAGAACTACTTAATACACAATTTTACTGAAAATTTTGTGTATTACAGTACTAGAATTCTGAGATTTATTATTGTATAGAGCGATTTAAAACTCAATCTCGGTATCTTTAATGACCCTCCCTGCTTTGGTCTGCATTCGAAGCGTGTATTTGCCAGGGTCAAGATTGTACACCTCCAGGCGGAGACTACTGCGGTGCTCGCCCGCTTTCATGATTTCTTCTTTCCCCACTTGTTTGATGAGTTTTCCAGAACCGTCGAGCAATACCATGATGGTGCGCTCGTCTTTTTCCAGATAATAGCGGAAATTGCCTTCTATCACAAGGGCCTTGCCCAATTCAGCAGGTCGCCCGGGCACCGTTTCCACTACGCTGTGGCGGATTTTGTAGCCGGGCACTTCTTTGCCCAACTGCTCGGCCACAAACTTGGTCAGCTCCGGGTCGCCGATAGAGCCCAGTGAGGAACCACTGGTAAGACACCACACGGCCGTTTGGGCTTCCGAACTTTCGATTTTACCTTTTTCTGTGATGAATTTCAGCAGATTACACACCATGACAGGAGCGATCGCGCCGACTGCAAACGCTGATCCGGCACTTGGAGAGTTGTCTCCCGCTTGGGTACAGAAGGTTTTCAGCGCAGCTTCGACGGGCGTTTTGGCCATGACCGCAAGAAGCATTTCTTCGGCGACCACGAGCGTTTGTTGCGTAGAATCGGCAGGCTCCATCAGTTGGCCTTGCGGGATGCGCAGACGCAAGTATTGACCGCGCAGGTTTTTGCACACGATCTTCAGGGCTTCGCCTTGATGGCCGCCCTTGCCCTCGATTTGGATGCTGACGAGTTTTTTGGCGAGGGCGTCTTTCAGGTCAAAGAGATTGGTGGGTTTGGCGGGTTTTTGGGCGGAAATCAGGTTGGAGAGGAGGCAGAGGAGTAGGGTGGGTAGGAATAGTTTTCGCATGAGATAGAATGTTTGG
>JACMMM010000557.1 GCA_014379065.1 Saprospiraceae bacterium | reverse complement strand
GTTGGTTACTATCGTTGCAGAAAAACTGGATGAACTCCATTCTACCTTTGGGGATCGTTTGAAGGTAGCAATAAAAATACCTTGTAATTGCCCAGTTTGTAAAGCCAGCAATACACCACATTTCTATGACAAAAAAGATCTAGAAAACCGCCTTGCTAAAGGTAAACCAACCGTAGAATGTCGAGAGAGTTTTGATGATGTCAATGTGCAGGGTTTGTTAGATGGGATATTTAACAAATCTGATCAAACACCAATCTCACTTTTGCAAGCGGGATCAATTAGAGAGGCACTTCTACTTTTAATGCCTAATGATGAGGCTGCATTGCTACTTAATCAACTTGATAAGGCTGAAAAAGAATATGATTTTGGAAGAGCTAATCCCGAAGAATTTGCCAAAATACAAAATAGGATATCTGTGGCCGCAATGAAGATGATGAGAAAGCGATAGAAGGTTTGAGTGCAATACAACACATTTAAAATCGCATGGCTGTATTCGAATTAGGTGCATGCAACTTGTCAAATCTTACAACCGCACCACCTTCCCAGCCTTTATCACTTCCCCAGCCCAGACCCGCCACACATACACTCCTTTACCTGACATCACCGAAGCCGGAATCTCCAAATTGTGGTTTCCTTTTTCCAATCGCAAATCATTGACCCAGAGCAGTTTTCCCGCCAGATCGCTGATTTCAAGTCGAACGTTTTCTGCACTTGGCAGGTAGATGGGTATCCTAGCATCCCCTTCCGTGGGGTTTGGGCGCGGCAGACCAATGGAGGAGCTTTCTGGGATCACAGCCCTATCCTCAGGTTCATGGTTTGCTACGTTTGCTACGGCGGTGTTGTTCACGTCGCCTACTTTGATTCCTATGAAGTCTGCCGAAACGGGAAACTGGATGTTCTGAACCGTAAGCGACTCTGGAAAGACCGCAGCAAAAGGATTGCTTGGGTCTGGAAACACATAACTTTTGTCTACAAAACGCCAGGAGGTATTGTTGGGCAGCTCGGTGTATATGCCCGTAATGAGTTTCCTAAGTTCAACTATGTCCGTGGAATCAATCACCCCATTTCGGTCAGCATCGGCAGCGATCATTTTGTAGGGGCTGTTCAGCATCTCAATCCCTAGAATATGCTTGGAAATCAGGACTAAATCATACACCGTCACGCCATTCAGCGGGCTGTCGTCTTTTATGGGAGTAGCCGTGACATTGCTGCCGAGTGGCACATCAAATTGGCCACAACCGTTGGTAGGCTCCGACACCTCAAAGGCATAAAATGGCCCGTTTGGGTTTGAGCCAGACACTACAAACTCAACGTCTTCTATCCCATCTGGCCCTTCTGTCTTAGCGCAAATCTCTATCAGCCAGTCTCCAGGCGGGTTTCCAAAGCAGATCCCAAAATTGTCTTGCACAATGGTGTAAGCGAGGCAATGCGCGGTGTTGCCTTTTAAGTCTTTTGCCCAGAGTTCTACTGCTTGGGTTCCTAAATGATCGCAATCAAAAACAACGCTCAGGCGAGGGTTTCCCTGGGCATCCACTGGGAATCCAAAGCCAGTGCCCGCCTTTCGCACGGCGATCTTAATTTGGTCGGTTGGCGTCACGTTGTCCGAGACTGAAAGCAAAAAATCAGTCGCCAAAAGTTGAATCATCCCTGTGGGCATTACATTGACACTCAAGCCATTGAGGCAGGAGACCTCTGGCGGTGTGACATCCTGATGTGGGTCTACCTCGACGAATATTGGGGTGTTTTTCCCTGCCGTAGCCAGTGTTGTCCTCTGCGCAAAAAGGCTTGTTGCAAGCAGGAGTAGAAGCGGGAATAGGAAAGATTTTTTCATGAGCGTATGAGTTTAAAGTTGGGAAGTTCACAAGTTGCAAGTTGGCTAGGGGCAAGGAGCAACGTGAAACTTGGGGTTGTGCAAAAAGTCGATAATTTGGAAATGTGATTTTTTTCACCAAATTATATTTTCATTCCCAAGGGCTAAACTTCCCGAAAGTTTAAAACTTTCGGGAAGTTCGGGTGTGCACCAAATTAAATTTTTCGCCCAAATCCAGACTCAAACCTTGTTCGACTTTTTGCACAACCCCAAGTTCTCTCTCAGACCATTAATATCGCACAAGCTTTCCAGATTTCGCAACCTCCCCAGCCCGAACCCGCCACACATACACGCCCGCTTGCGGCAGAGCTGTGGCAGGAATTTCGAGCAAAGCAGGCCCAGCGGGCAAATACATTTCACTGCGGAACAGCAAGCGACCCGAAAAATCTAGCAATTCCAAAAGCACATTTTCAGCCCCTAGCAATTGGAGCGGAAGCATAGCCCCTTCATTTGTTGGATTGGGCTCTGGAGCACCAATAAGGTGTTGATTTTCAGGTTCCAAGTCGTAGAAGCCGACCAAATTGCCGCAAGAGATGTCGCATATTTTGACCGCTACAAACTCCGGCGTGAACGGTGGATTACTATAGTCCACCGTGATGGTTTCCGGGAAGGGCACAGAAAGCGGGTTAGGACTCGGAAATGTGTATGATTTGTCCACAAAACGCCAACTTGGGCCAGTTGAAATGCCCAGTAGTAATTTCCGGCACTCAACGATGTCAAAGGTGTCAATTTTAAGGTCGTTGTTCGCATCGGCAGCAACCCATTGGTAGGGCGTGTCGAAGAGGTCAATCCCATCGATGTGCTTTTGGATGGTCAGCAAATCAAACTGTGAAACGCCCCAAAGCGGGTTGTTGTCTTTTTCAGCCGAAAGGATCATGCCTTGAGCAATTGGAATGTTGGATGGCACTACCAGGCAACCATTTGCATTACTCAATCCAATCCAAAAGGGTGGAGCAAATGGAGACCCGCTCACGGTAATATTTGCCTCTTCCACAGCATCCCCACAGGCAGTTTTGGCACAAACCTGAAATGAACCCGGTGGCGTTCCACAATTCCCCAAATTATCCTGCACAATCACATACGTCTCACAAAAATCCGCATTACCCGCCACGTCTCTTGCCCATAGTTCCACAGCTTGGGTACCGAGTTCGTCGCAGCTAAAAGTCACATTCAGTATAGGGTTTCCCAGAGAATCCAAGGGAAATCCGATGCCTGTTCCAGATTTGCGAATGCTGATTTTGATAAGGTTAGCAGGAGTTACGTTGTCTTCACCGTATTGCAAGAAATCCGAAGCCCAAAGCGTGATCAACTTTGTCGGCATGATGTTTACACTCAACCCGTTGAGGCATACCACGGTGGGGGCCTTGCAGTCTTTGACTTGAAATTGCTTCTCGCAGGTTTTCACTGCACCTGCACTGTTGGTCACTATCCAGCGCACTTTATGGAAACCATAAGCCAATTCCGGCAATTCAGCAATACCGGGAGCTGCATCGTTCACCCAATGGAGTTTGTAAGAGGCAACATCGCCCACGACGGTATTTTTCAATGCAAAACGCCAAAAAAGGTTGGCAGGCACAGGGCGCTGGTCAAATGCCCGTGGGGTGCCGCCCGAATAGTTCGGGTTAAGAGCATTGCCGAAATTGACCATTCCCGCAGCAGGCGGGTTATCGCTATCCACCACAGTTTCCTGCGACCCATTACCGTCAAGGTCTAGAAACAGCAAACAACGCACAGAGAGCGTGTCGCCAAGACAGGTATCGCGAACAGCAATGCTAAGCTCAATTTTAGTCTCCGCTAAGTCATGCGTTAGGTTGCTATTGTCCCACCATCCAAGCTCGTTCCAATAATTGGTAGCATTGGGTGTAAGGTCACAGGCCTGGATGATTGAATTGCAATCGAGCAATTGCGGCTCGCATTGCGCGGAAATTCCTTGCGGAACGACAGATAGGGCGAGAAGAAGAAGTAAAAACTTGTACATGAGATTTTAGGTTTGATTATTGATGACGAGATTATTGAAACATCCGCTCTAATCTGAGCGAAATTCGCGCTGCAAGGTATAGGCCAATTATCTGAAAAATTTAACCCAAGTGATCCAGAATGTGTCGGCTTTTTACACAGCGCATAAAAATGCCGAGGCATGTCGGCACAGATGATTCTTGTGGAATCACAAATCTGTTCCTCCGCGTCTCGGCAGTAAAAAATGGAAGGTTCGGGTCAAGGGTTTTGGGGAGACCTCTGAGGTTTTCGAAAACCGCAGAGGTCTCCCCAAAACCCTTGACCGCGAACAAAATAGTGAAAATCAAAGCCTAACCATCCTCCCGCTTTGCACGACATTTCCCGCACAAACGCGCCAAACATACACGCCCGATTGGGACATTGCAGCGGCGGGGATTTCCAAAAAATGTGCTCCAGGTTCCAAAGGCGACACCATGCGCCACAGCGCTTGGCCCCTTAGGTCGCAGATTTCGAGCGACACGGTTTCAGCCGCATTCAGGCGCAAGGGCAATAGCGCAGAACCGGTCGTGGGATTGGGCATTGGGGTAAACACTTGGATGGCCCCCGTTTCAAAAGTGCTTGCCCTTTGAGAAAAAACCAACTGAAGGGGATGGGTCACTCCCGCCGCGTCGTAAACTTCTGGCTGAACCCGTGCCACTTTCGGCATTTTAAAGACCTCTGAGAGTCGTGCCGTCGAACGTGCTTTTACACGCAAATGCAGCAAGGCATCGCCGGGCAAAACAGGCGTTGGGATGGCATTCGACCAACTTAAATTCAATACCCCCGCATCGGGTTTCGACCAATTTTCCAAATCCAAAGCGATGCTTCCATTTGGCACAACGCCCTCTATTTCAAGTATTTCAGGGTCAAATTTTAAAGAAAACTGGAGGCCTTCCCAAGCGCCGCCCTCGGTTGCTCTGAGTGGGATATCGAGTGTTTCTCCCATGCGCAAGGTTATATCAGGCAACTCAAGCGAAGCCGCTGCACCGCGGGTTACTGCGATGCCTTGAAAGGTGTCTATGCTTGACGCCGAAGCGTTCACGTCGCCCATTTTTATTCCATTAAACGAGAGGTTAGGTGGATAGGAGCTGATGGATTGCACGGGCAGCGAATAGGCCTTGGGACAATATCCATAAAAAGGGTTTCCCCAAACGGTACATGTATCTACGAAAAAGAGCCAAGAAGGCGTAGCGTTGGGCAGTTTGTTCGTCAGGCCCAAAATGAGTTTGCGCAATTCCACAATGTCGAAGGTTGTCACCGAATTGCTCTGGTTCACATCGGCAGCCGTATTTTTCCAACCAGCATCAAAAGGTTGCAGGGCAAGAATGTGTTTGGAAATCAGGAGTAGATCGTAGGTTGTCACGCCGTTAAGGGGGAAAGTATCTTTGGCTGCAATAAGGGAGAAAAGGCTGGTGGGCGGCAGTGCTGAGAGCTCGGAACAACCGCTTGGGTCGACAGTTAATTGGTTGACGATGGGCGGCTGATTCGGGATCGTCCAAATGGTGCTGAAAGCAACCCCGCGAACGATCTCCTCATTCCAATAAGTGCGGGCACAGATGGATGGGAACGGGACAAATGGGCAAAAGCCCGCTGTATCGTACACGAGTACCTTGGCTGTGCAATTTTCCAGGTTGCCCGCCTTGTCAACCGCCCATATTTCAATAAAATGGTCTAGATCGTTTTGGCAATTGTACATGACGGTATCCTGCGGATGGCCCATGGCATCGAGGGGAAAACCGAAGCCAGCCCCTACCCGGCGCATCCCAACCACCAATTGGGTATCAGGGGTTATGTTGTCGGATACCGATTGGAGTGCTTGCGCTAGGGATAGGCTCGCAGTTTGGCTGACATCGAGGTATACTGCTATCCCTGCTTTGCAGGTCACCGTAGGTTTTTTGCAGTCTTTAACCCTGAAATTTCGGTCACAAAACCGCTCTATCCCGTCTTGCACCACGCGCCACTCAACCCTGTGACGGCCTTCAGGCAGAATGACGGGAGCGTAATCATAAGGGGCAGCATCGCTGCAAAAGCGGATCCGGCCCATGGTGGTATCGCCGGAATAAACAATTTCAAGTGCAAAGCGATACAGCATGGAATCGGGCAGTGCGCGTTGGTCAAACCAGACCGTATCGCCGCCTGAATAGCCCGGATTGAAAGAATTGTTCGCCATAACCCTGCCGCCGGGCGGCAAAGCATTGCTCTTTAATACGGTCTCTTGCAGATCGTCATTGTCAAGATCGAGAAAAAGCAGGAATGAAATGGACGTCAATCCGCCTCCAGTGCAACCTTTTGACTTGATGGTCAGGTCAATAGCAGCCTCGTGCAGATTGGAATCTCCTATAGTCGGGCTGATCGTAAAGGGAGGGTCGTTCCAAAGCGACAAGTCGTTGGAACCTTCATCACAATAAGTGGGTGGAATTTGAGCGCAATTGACAATGGTGGGACAAAGTTGTGCTGCAAGCTGCGTATTGGAAAGGCAAAGTGCAAAACCCAATATGGTGCATAAGCCTTTCCCCAAAGGCGCGCCTTCGTTATCATTTTGGTGGGTAAAAAGACTTCGGCGCATAAACCCGCCTTTGTCTCCACCTTCGTTATCCCTTTGGTTTGTAAAAAGACTTAGGCGGGTAAACAGGTGTATCGGTTTTCTCATAATCGGTATCGTTAAAAAGCAGGTTTTCCAACCCACTTCAAAGAGTCTGCAAACATCTGGCCACTCTAGAGGCTGCATCAAAAATTGATGTAAATCAAAAAATTTCGCTCGAAAAATAATTTTAATTGCGATAGCGGAACCGGATAAATTGTGCTTTGACAGGTGGGCGACAAAATTGAAAGGCCAAAGTTTTCGGTAGGGCAATAGAAACATTAACCATTTTTAACCTCGAAACCTATCAGCGTCGTGAAAAGCCACCCCACCTTTGCTACGAAACTTCTCGTAGATATGAAAAATACTATAGCATTCTTTTCACTCCTGCTCTTCTGCAAATGCCTTCCCTTCGCTCAAAACCCAAGCACTGAAATAGTCCCTAAATTAGAATCCTGCCTTCAGGAAGCGGCTGCCAAGGGTTGGTCGGGCTCAGCCATTGTGGCAAAAGGTGGTGTGGTTTTATTAGAAAAAGGCTTCGGATTCGCCGACCGCGAAACCAAGCGGGCGCAAACCGCCGAAACGGTGTTCAGCATTGGCAGCATCAGCAAACAGTTCACCGCCGCCGCCATCATGAAGCTCGAAAGCATGGGGAAACTTCGCTTGGACGATCCGATCTCAAAATATTTCCCCGAAGCCCCGGCAGATAAAGCAAGCATCACCCTCCACCAACTGCTCACGCATACTGCCGGTTTCCCAGGGGCCATTGGCGACGATTACGATAACGTAGCGGCAACAGAATTTGCCCACTTGGCATTTGCCGAACCCTTAATTGGCTTACCCGGCCAGAAATATGAATATTCCAATGTTGGCTACAGTCTACTGGGCATCATTGTAGAACAAACGAATGGCATGGGCTACGAAAAATTCCTCCGCGAAAACCTATGGTTGCCTACTGGGATGAAACACACGGGCTATGTTTTGCCTGGTTTTCAAAAGGAACAACTGGCCACTGGTTACCGCGATGGCCAACGCTGGGGCACAGCCTTGGATCACCCTTGGCTGCCGGAAGGGCCTGGTTGGCACCTCCGTGCCAATGGTGGGATACTCAGCACCGTTGGCGATATGTATCTTTGGTATAAAGCCCTGAATAACAACACAGTATTGCCCAAAAACGCGACCGAAAAAATGTTCGCGCCACAGGTAGCAGAAGGCCCCCGCGGCCTGAGTCACTACGGATATGGCTGGGTGGTACAAGAAATAGATGGCCACAAAATCATCTGGCACAATGGCGGCAATGGCGTTTACAATGCCAATATGACGATGGTTCCCGCCGAAGATTTGTGCGTGGTGGTGTCGTCAAACTCGAACGACCATATTTCTGACGATGTGGCGATGCAATTGCTGGGAATACTCTGGGGCAAGCAGCTTGTGCCCGCTGAGGGCGAAGAACCCTACCGCAACAACCCAGTAACAAATGCGATTTTCAAGGAAATTACGGAGCGCGGCCCGGCCTATTTCAGTCAAAACAGCGATGCGATCCTGAAAGCCGCAGGCTTTGATTTTGATAATGATATGCAACTACTCGGCGTAGGCGAACGACTTGAAGAGGCCGAAAAATGGGACGAAGGCACCGCACTGTTTGAGACGTACACCCGGCTTTTCCCGCGCATCGTGGTGGCCTGGAACCGACTCGGCAAATGCCGCTTGGCCAAGGGCGACAAGGCTGGCGCTAAAACTGCCTGGGAAAAATCGGTAATGCTACGGCCAAAGGGAAATCCTGCGGTGGAGTGGTTGAAGGAATTATGAGGTAAGGCCCTTGGCACAACTTTTTTAGGAAAAGGTATGTTCTCATAATGTTTCGCTTCAATCCTTTTCTTATGTCCCATACTGTGCGCAGGTTATTAATTATTTTGGCCGTTGTGCTTGCGCTGATATCTATTGCTGGAATTGTGTTCGTTAGAGTTTGGCTCGATCCTCTTGTGAAAGAAAAATTGGTAGCCCTCACGGCGGAGTCCAGCCACGAAATGTATGCGTTGAAGATAGACCAGCTGCACATCAATATTCTCACTGGATCCGTGAATGCAGGTGGAATACAATTGAACACGGATACAACACGTTGGGAGCAAATGCATCAGGAGAAACCCGACGAAACGCCCCTGAAAATTGATCTCCAAATAACTCGTTTGCGCATCAAAAACATCAGCTGGATTCGCTATTGGCGTACCAAAAACTTGGACTTACGTGGAATACAAATCGTGAATCCGCAAATAGATTTGGTTTCTATCCAAGATACTGCCCAGGAGAAAGTCCCCCAAGTAGATACGCCGGCCCAGCACATACTTGAGCGCCTTCCTCTGCTGATTGCTCCATTTGCCAATCACGTTCATATTGGATATGTGGCCATCACCAACGGCAAAATATCCATGCAAAATCTGCTTCGAAATAAAAGCAGTTATCAACAAGCAGATAGCATCAATGGCGTTTTGAGTCATTTCAATATCGCAGCTCGTGACACTACAGAAAATACAACAGCACTTTATTGCAAGCATATTTTGCTTAGTATCCGCAACTTCGAATGGTATCCGGCAGGCACCGTGTATGGCTATCGGGTAAAGTCAGTGGCCATAGACGGGCAGGATGAAGCCATAAAATTGGAGGACATTACCGTACACCCCAAGATTTCGGATGCGGAATTCATGCAAAGATTGACGTTTCGCATTCCGCGCGTGAAAGTCAAGATGAAAGAAATCCTGATCCGAAAATTTGATTTGTTTCGGGCACTGCACAAACAGGAATGGATGATGGAAACGGTGACAGTAGAAAGCGCTCGTATCAATGTCTACCAGAACAAGAACCTGCCCCTCCCCCGGAAACAGATGCCCAATGAAATGTTTCGCAACCTGAAACCTTATCTGAATATTGACACCATATTGATACGCAACTCGAATATCCTTTATACAGAACTTTTGGAAGACGATAAAGGACAACTCGAATTCGAACATACCAATGGCGTCATCCTGAACATAACGAACGACACCCTCAAAATGAGCGATAAAACGCCCGCCAGCATCAACGCCCGGGCCGAACTGATGGGCGCTGGATTGCTCGACTTATCCCTCGATATACCGTTGTTGTCCAAAACCTTTGATTGTGATGTTGCAGCCCATTTAGGTGAAATAGACATGACCTATTTAAACCGGCTGGTGGAGGATAAAAACAATTTCCGGGTGGAATCCGGCAAATCCGAAAAAATTGTCATGAAGGCACAAGTCCGGAACGGATTGGCGCAAGGCAAAATAGAAGCGACTTACGATGACCTGAAAATAAGTGTTTTGCGTGAAAAGGATGGCAGCAAAAAAAAGCTGGTCTCTGCAGTCGCCAACATTATCCTTCGAGGTAAAAACGAGCGTGGCTCGCCAGATCAGCCTTTCAAAGTTGGCACCATCTACTACCGCCGCGAACCCACCGATGGCATTCTCCGCTATATCTGGCGCTCGGCTCAAACGGGCTTGATCGAAACGCTGGTGCCAAGTAATATCTCGAAAGGAAAAATGCCGGGTTGAAACCATTATGTTTTTACTGACAGGAGTTTTTGCACCACTAAGGGACTAAGAGACACTAAGGGTTGATACTCTAAAACCCCTATTAGCCTTAGTGCCCCTTAGTTCCTTAGTGTTTTAAAAGGAAACTGGAACGAGCAAAAAGGAAAACCCCTATTAGCCTTAGTGCCCCTTAGTCCCTTAGTGTTTTAAAAGAAAAGGCTGTCAGACAAAACGGTTAAGCAGATTCTCGAACAATTCCTGCCTTCCACTACTTTGTCTCGGTTCGCCGTCGCGGAGCGCAATGCTGTGCAAATCCTTGATTTTCAACTTTCCGGATTCAAATGCGCGGCCTTCTTCGGTATCAAAAGTGGCATAGCGATCGGTAAGCAACTTGCGATATTCTGAGTTTTCCAAAATCTCGTGCGCGGCCAAAAGCGCCCTTGCAAATGCGTCCATTCCTCCTATATGTGCATAGAAAATATCTGCCAAATCGGTCGAATTTCGGCGGGTTTTCGCGTCGAAATTGATGCCGCCACCAGCTAGGCCGCCCGCTTGGAGGATGACCAGCATGGCCTCGGTGAGTTCGTACACATTGATGGGAAATTGATCTGTGTCCCAGCCATTTTGGTAATCGCCGCGGTTCGCGTCTATCGAACCGAGCATACCCGCATTAGCCGCTACTTGGAGTTCGTGTTGGAAGCTGTGCAGCGCGAGTGTGGCATGGTTCACCTCAACATTGAGTTTAAAATCCTTTTCCAAGTCGTATTCCCGCAAAAAACCAATACAGGTGGCCGCGTCGAAATCGTATTGGTGTTTCATAGGTTCCATCGGCTTGGGCTCTATGAAAAACGTGCCCTTAAACCCCGCTTTTCGGGCATAGTCCTTCGCCATGTGCAGGAATTGGGCGAGATGGTCCAGTTCGCGTTTCATGTTGGTGTTCAGCAGGCTCATATAGCCTTCGCGCCCGCCCCAGAACACATAGTTTTCGCCGCCGAGTTTGATGGTGGCGTCAAGGGCATTTTTCACTTGTGCGGCTGCCCAAGCCACCACTTGAAAATCGGGGTTGGTGGCCGCGCCGTTCATGTAGCGCGGGTGACTGAACAAATTGGCCGTTCCCCAGAGCACTTTCAGCCCTGAAGATTTTTGCTTCTCCAGCGCGTAGTCCGTGATTTTTGTAAGCCGACGCTCGCTCTCGCGCAGGGTTTCGCCTTCTTGCACCAGGTCGAAATCGTGGAAGCAGTAATAACCGATACCGATTTTGGTGGCAAATTCAAAAGCTGCGTCCATTTTATCACGGGCTTGCTGAAGCGGTTTTTTTGCCTCCAGCCAGCGGAATTGTTTTGTGCCCGGACCAAATGGGTCACCGCCTGTCCCGCCCAGTGTATGCCAATAAGCCACGGCAAAGCGCAGGTGCTCACGCATGGTTTTCCCGCCAATATTTTGACTGGGATTGTACCAGCGGAAAGCCAGAGGATTGTCGGATTTTGGGCCTTCGTGTTTTATTTGGGGAATTCCTTTGAAGTATTCGCGGTCGCTCATGGAAGTGAAGTTACGGGCCAACGCCCATCTATCGCCAGTTCTTGGCGGATGATGACACGGTCTGGATCGTTGAGTTGGAGGATTTTAATGGTGGCTTCCGCAATGGGTGTTTTGGGGTAAAGTGCGCCTTCGAATGCTTCGAAATGATCTGACCAGCGGTCAATACGAGGATTAAAAAATCGAGTAAATGACCCAGGCCCATTTAGGAATGTACCTTGGTCCGTGCCTTTATTTGCATTGCAATCAGGGCAACAACAGGCAAGGTTTTCTATGCTAGATGAGCCTTCGTGCTTTAAGCTTCGAATATGATCAACATGTAACCTGAGCAAGTAGTCTATCGCAGGCAATTGACAATACTCACAGCGATAATTGGCGCGTGCCATAACCTGCACCCGAATTTGGTTTGGAATTCTGGCTCTCATTGCTCAAGAAGGGCATGTAGATTACGTCTTGCACGAATCTTGGCCAATGTGACGATTCGATTGACAATGAGATAGTGTTCAAGTTCGATATTTTCTGCCTCGGTGAGCCCTTCTTCTCTTTTTTTGTAGATCAAATCCTCTACCCGCTCATCCAAAGCTGCTGAGGCTTTCATAGCAAGCACCTTTGCCGGATCCATCTCGGCTAAAAGTGAGGCTATTTCATCGTATCCGATTTGTGCAACCATGGTTTTCTCTTTTTTACCCGACAAATTTACGCTGAAACTCTGATTTTTAAGTGGGCAATGAAAAATTCGCCATCGCCAGCCAAGGTGCCTTAGATCAGAAATTTGGTTAAAAAATCACAAACACCACCACCATCGTCCCGATGAAAAATGTGATCAAGCCCCCCAATAAATGGCCGATGTGGGTAGCGCTTGATTTTCCCTTGAAAATATTCACGGGTCACGCAGGCTGGCAGGAACAGTTGCCAGTCCATGCCGTTTCGTATGTCGAAAGGGTTTCTTTCAAAAAATTGCCTGCCGAATCGTGTATTTTTTCTGATGAAAAGCATCCCTGCGGGCTGTATATTTGTTCGTTGGTATCGAAACCTCGTAGGTTTTGAAAAGCTACGAGGTTTAAACACTATTCACCACTAAATATGGCCACTCAACTCCACATTCCCTCCCCCTGTCACGAAAAATGGTTAGAAATGACCCCAGTCAAGCACGACTGCCGTCATTGAACAAAAAGGTTTTTGAGGAGGATATTTCGATAAAATACCCAATTTCATCCAGCATAAAAGAATTGGATGAGGTCATGGTAACGGCGTGCCAGAGGGACCGTGAACAAACCGTTGTGGGAATGTTATATGACTATGATATCAAGAAGAACCTTTCACTCGGTGCTCGTATTAGCCGTTTTTTCCGCAAGTTGTTTCATTGATTATCACCGCCTTGAAACCTCGCATGTTTTAAAAACCTACGAGGTTTAGCCAACCTAACCGGAACAGCGTTCCGGTATACAATCACCTACAATTTTTGAAAATGCAATTTCACCAAAAACTGTTTACCCGCTTTACCCGCCGTAGCTTTAGCGAAGGAGGGCCATTCGCCTTCATCCTTTGCCTCTTGATCTTCGCCTTTTTAGCCTGCAAAACCTTTGGCAAAAAAGAACAGACACCCTCCGTTAGCATCAACAACAAACCGAACACAACAATGCCCATTCCTCCTTTACCAACCACTATGGGCGATTACGCCGACGACTGGAAAATCGTGGACAGCCTCCAAAATCAGGGGCTTTTCAAAAGCGCCCTTGAAAAAGTAGAAACCATCCTGGCCCGTGCCCAAAACCATAAAAACGGCCAGCAGATCGTGAAGGCCCTCCTGTTCCGAGGCAAGTTCATGACAATGCTCGAAGAAGACGGACTCACCAATGCCATCCAAACCATTGAAAAAGAAATGCTTGCAGCTGGAGAGCCCGAAAAATCGGTGCTCCAAAGCATCCTTGGACAGTTGTACGCCACCTATCTCCAAAATCAAGGCTGGAATTTACAACAACGGACGCCTATCCCCGACGGCGAAGGGGGCGACATCCTGACCTGGAGTGCCGAACAGATCGAAAAACACGCGCTCCAACTTTACTCCGCTTCTGTTGCCCAAGATGCACTGTTGCGTGGTATCCCCGTCGAGCAATTCCGCGACATCACTACGCCAGGGCAGAACGACTCGGTGGCAAATACGCCCCTCCGCCCTACCCTCTTCGACCTGCTGGCCCACCGCGCCTTGGAGCATTTCAGCAATGAGCGCAGTTACCTCACCGAACCCGCCTATGCGTTCCAACTGAACAGCCCCGAGGATTTTTCAGAAGGCACTGTTTTTCAAGATAAAAAATATGAATCGCAGGACCTTACCTCTGGTAAATGGTTGGCGATCAAGCTGTTTCAAAAATTACGCAAGGCACATCCGCCCCTTAAGGGCGGACAAGGCGCGGCTTATTTCGACTTGGATTTGAAACGATTGCAGTTCGTTTTGAACAATTCGACGCTCGAAAACAAAAACGAACTTTATCAAAAAGCCCTCGAAAAACTAAAAGCCCAAGCCGAAAACCAGCCCTCTGATGGCGAGGTCGTGCATGCATTGGCCTCCCATCTTTACAACCTCGAAACAGGCGACAAGGGCGCGAATGCCAAGGCGGCCGTTGCTGAGCTTGAAGCTGCTATCCGTCGCCACCCCGGCACGTATGGGGCAGCCCTCTGCCAACAATTGCTCACGCAAATCCAGATGCCTTCGCTGACATCAACCGTGGAGCAGGTCAATTTGCCAGACAAAAGCGTCTTGGTCCAAGTCGGTTTCCGCAACCTGAAAAAAGTGTGGGTGAAGGTAGTGAAGACCGATTTTGAGATAGACAGATGGGACGGCCTTGGCTGGGATGCACAATATCAATACCTCCAGCGATTGCGCCCGGTGCAAAGTCGCAGCTGGGATATCCAAGACCCGGGCGATTACCAGCAGCACCTGACGGAGATCGCACTGGACGGGCTTCCTTTTGGTAACTATTGGGTTTTTGTTTCTGAAAACGAAGATTTTCAATCAAAAAACGGGCCTGTGGTCTACGCCAATTTCGCAGTTTCCAACATCGCCTCGGTGAATTACAACGAACAGGGAAAGACCCCTTTCGTGTTGGCCGACCGCAATACAGGCGCCCCTTTGGCCGGAGTGAAACTCGATTTTTTCCAAAACGATTACAATTCAGGCCGTCGCCGACTCCAGAACATCGGTTCTGGCACGAGCGACCGCGAAGGCTTTACCAAAGTTCTCTTACCTGAAAGTCGGTCTGCGCTCACACGCGCCACCCTTGGCAAAGACACGCTCTGGATTGGTCAAGCCTACAACTATAATCAACGGGAAAACCCTCAACGTATCACCCAAGTACAGTTTTTTACCGACCGAAGTATGTATCGCCCCGGCCAAACGGTGTACTTCAAAGGATTGGTTTTCAAGCAAAATGAAGGCGGAGATGGAAAGAACGTTTTGCCGCAGATCGTTCAAAACCTGACCGTTAAGGTGGTATTTCGCGATGCTAACCACCAAATAAAAAGTCAGTTGCAACTGAAAAGCAACGAGTTCGGCACCTTCAATGGCAGCTTCACAGCACCTGCTACCGGGCTGACGGGCAATATGCAGATACAAGCTACTGATGGGGCAAGGGGGCAAGCTTCTTTCAGCGTGGAAGAGTACAAACGCCCCCGTTTTGAAGTGACGATGAAACCCGTGGAAGGCGCTTTCCGTGTCAACGAAAAAATCACGGTGCGCAGCGAGGCCAAAAACTATGCAGGCAATGTGGTGGATGGCGCACAGGTCAAATACCGCGTGGTGCGCAAGGCGCGATTCCCGTTCTATGATTTTTACCGCTGGTGGAAACGCCCTTGGTACTTCAATGCGCCCGAAATGGAAATCACAAACGGTTTTACCACCAGTGGCACGGACGGCAGTTTTGCCGTGGAATTTACAGCCATTCCCGACGCGAGTATTCCGAAAAAGGACCAACCTGTATTTGATTATCAAGTGTTTGTGGATGTCACCGACATCACCGGCGAAACCCGAAGCAATACTACAAGTGTCAGCGCAGGCTATGTCGCGTTGCAGGTTCAGTGGGATTTGGGCAACGAAATCAATCTCGACAGCCTGCGCCATGTCGGCCTTCGCACGACCAATATGGCAGGACAAGCCCAGCCTGTTGAAGGGCAAATCACCCTGCAACGCCTCGTGGCACCCAAGCAGTTTTATAAAGACAGGTTGTGGGAACGGCCTGACCTCAACACCATCACCAAGGCCGATTTTGATCGGATGTTCCCTGATTTGGCTTGGAAAGACGAAGACAATCCTGAAAAATGGGGCCGGGAGGATTTTACCCAGAATATAAAATTCAACACGGCCACTGACAAAACCGTGGATCTGCACCAAGGCCGTACCCAAGCGGGTTGGTATGTGGCAAAGTTGACTACCAAGGATGCTTTTGGAGAAATGGTGGAGGTTCAAAAATTTGTACGAGTCTGGACTCCTGAAACGCGCTTTGTGAAGCCCAGTGCCGCCGCTGAAAAAACAACCCTGGAGCCTGGCGAAACCGCAAAAATTTCCTTTGGCGGAAAGCCAGAGGGGCTATATTTCTTTTTTGCCCAAGAACAATCGGGCGAGTTGCAAAAACCTGAGTGGGTTAGCAGCTTGTTGCGCGGCCTGTCAAGCGTTGAAATCCCGGTGAGGGAGGAGAATCGAGGCGGGATTGTAACGCACTATTTCTGCATCAAAAACAACCGGGTGTATGGGCCGGAACAGGTTTATCTAAACGTGCCCTGGAGCAACAAGGAACTGAAAATCAGTTACGAAAGCTTCCGCGACAAACTCGCACCCGGCCAGGAAGAAGTATGGCGCAT
>JACMMM010000556.1 GCA_014379065.1 Saprospiraceae bacterium | reverse complement strand
CCGTTTTACAGGTGTTTTCCATCACCCAGACTTTCCTGATCAAAAGTTCCAGGTTACCGAAGGGCGGTTTGCGGTGTCTTTTTAAAACGGATCATCCCGTCAACGCCCCCACCTGTCTTAATACATTCTTCGCTATTTCCAAAAATGCTACTGCTACCAGCGGGCTATCTTTTTGAAGCATAGCAGGCATCCCTTCGCGAACATAGTGATGGCTATGTTTGAGTCCCATAGAAAATAGGCAGATGATTCAAAAAAATCTCGCCCTCACCCAACCACTCGGACTCAGTTGCCGTTACCACTCTAAACATAAAAATTATGAAATACACATTCGCCTTCCTTGCTCTCCTCATTTTCAGCTTTGGCTGCGACCCAAGTGACACAGACACCCTACCAGATGAAACCATTGAATTGGATAATGCGACATGGAACTATTCACAAAAATACAGCCTCGTCCAATTTGGTGGAACCCCCGCTCGTCGTGACATCCATGTAAAAATTGATGGCGAGGACGGGTCGTATCTCTATCTGACATTGCCGCAGGAATATCTGGATTCCATCCCATCCATGCCCTACGAGGTCAATGGCAGAGTGGCCTACTATTCAAATTCGAGCATTCCTATAGACGTTTATCTTGACGGCCCAGCCACCATTCAATTGTTGGGGATAGATGCCAATACGCAACAACTCCAATTGGCCTTCGACGCAACCGTTCGCGGAGTAGTGACGGTTGGACATAATAACGTTGAAAAACATTTTAGAAGCGGTGTAATATCTATTGATTTTAAAGAATTGAAAGCATCTGCCACTGTTATTGATTTTGAAATCAAAAGGGACCAAGCCGTATGGCACATCAGCGAAATGGGTTCCCATATGACTAATGGGCAGGTCAGATGGTTTTATTACAGTGATGAGGCGATCCCTGAAGCATCTGGCATTAATCTCTATATCCCTTGGGGACAGGCCCTCGGAACGTTCCACATTGATTCAACCATGTTTTCAATCTTATATTATGAACAAGGGTCGAAAAGTTGGACATTGGAATCTGCCGAACTTACGGTGGAAGAGAACAGTTTTCGCGATGCCAAACAAAAAGGCAGTTTTAAAGCCGTTTTCCATCGCCCAGACTTTCCTGATCAGAAATTTGAGGTTACCGAAGGGCGGTTTGCGGTGTCTTTTTAATACGGATCATCCTGCCAACGCCCCCACCTGTCTTAATACATTCTTCGCTACTTCCAAAAATGCCTCCGCTACCGCGGGGGTATTTTTTTGTAATATAGCCGGCATCCCTTCGTCACCACCCTCACGTACACTTTGGACTAGCGGAATTTGGCCTAATAAAACGGAATTCGCTTCCCTGGCCAATTTCTTCCCGGCACCTTGTCCAAAGATAAAGTATTTGTTTTCAGGCAGTTCAGCAGGCGTGAACCACGACATGTTTTCTACCACGCCCAAAATTGGAACACCGATTTGCGGTAGCAAAAACATATTCAGGGCTTTGATGGCATCAGCCAGAGCCACATCTTGGGGAGTGGTCACCATTACCACGCCGGTTACGGGCACGGTCTGCACGAGCGTGAGTTGCACATCGCCCGTGCCAGGAGGGAGATCTACAATGAGAAAATCAAGTTCGGGCCAGAGCACTTCGCTGACGAATTGTTTGATGATGGCGGCCAAGCGAGGGCCGCGCAGTACCACCGCCTGCTCTGGCTCAATGATAAACCCGATGCTGATGCAAGGGATACCATGGCCTTCAAGGGGGATCATTCTGGGTATTCCTGTCACATCGCGCACTTTGGGTCGCTCACCCACTAGGCCAAGCATGGTGGGGATGCTGGGGCCGTACACGTCTGCGTCCATGAGACCAACACTTGCCCCTAATTGCTTGAGTCCCAGAGCGAGATTCACGGCTACGGTACTTTTGCCCACGCCGCCCTTACCGCTTGCGACGGCGATGATGTGCTTGATTTGCGGCACGGAACTCGGAGGGGCAATACCGTCCGTGACCTTTGCTACAAAATGCGCGTTGACCTGTGCCTGCGGAAATACTTCCACGATGGCACTGATACAGGCAAAATTGAGTTCGGCCTTGCCCTGCATTTGCAGGCTTGGAATGGCGAGTTTGAAATTGACGTTGTTGCCCTCTATTACAAGGTCTTGCACCATGCCAGCCGTCACAATGTCGCGCCCGGTTTGCGGGTCACGGACTTGCCGAAGGGCATTGAGTATTTGTTCTTTTTCCATTGTTTTGCGTGAATATCATAATATCAAAATATCCCAATATCTCTACTTCCCCCTTCCCTGCAACAGCACCAGCGCCGTGTAAAACATTATCTTGAAATCCAGCGCCAGCGACATGTTCTCAATGTACAACAAATCGTAGCGCAAACGCTGGAGCATTTCATTTACATTCGAGGCATAGCCGTATTTGACCTGGCCCCAGGAGGTGATGCCGGGACGAACCTTGAGCAAGTGACGGTATTGCGGGTTTTCTTCCAAAATTTTGTCAATAAAATGTCGCCGTTCGGGCCTCGGGCCTACGAGCGACATATCGCCGCGCAACACGTTCCAGAAGTTGGGGATTTCGTCCAGACGCCATTTGCGCATCACGGCACCCCAAGGGGTACAACGCGGGTCGCCATCGTGCGATAGTTGTGGGCCGAGCATTTCCGCGTCGGTGTACATGGAGCGGAATTTGATGATGGTGAAGGGCCGCCCGTTTAACCCAAGCCTTTCCTGTGCAAAAAAGATGGGTCCCGGGCTGGAAAGCCGCACCCGAATGACGATGTAAAGCAGCAAGGGCGATAACAGGGTCAAAGCCAGGGCGCTTACTGCCACGTCAATCCCCCGTTTCAATGTGCGCTGCCATTTGGGCATGAGCTCCTGCCGGATTTCGATGAGCACAGCGCCATACACATGGTTCATTTTGACAGTGCCGAGTAAGATGTCATACATGTCAGGGATGATCTTAACCAGCACTTGTTCGCCAAAATCGAACAAGGTATTGAGGATGTTGCGCAGGCGATTATGCTCTGATGTCTCGATGGCGATGATAACATCCTCGATTTGATGTTCCCGAATCACAGTGGCCAGATCAGGCAGTCGGCCAAGACAGGGCAAATATTCGGTCAGCACTTGCTCACTGCCGCCATTGGTGTCTATGAAGCCAAGGAATTTGTTGCCCAGCCCTTTTTCGCGGTTTTTGATGTCCGAGAAAAGATCGAGCGCGTTTTGGTTGCCGCCCACGAGCAGCGTATTGAAGGTAACTTCGCCTGCTTTGAGCCGCCGACTGGCCCGGGTGAGCAAAATCATCCGTGAAGTGGCCGTGAGCAAGAAATGCAACCCAAAAAGGGCATAAAACGAGCGGTAATAGGTGCGGTAATCACTGACCACATCGTCTAATATAAGGGTAAAAAACAAGAAAGTAACCCCAAGGAAAGAGACTAGTAACGTATTGGTAAGGGTATTTAACCGCGCTATCCGGTATATGTCCGTGTAATGGTCGAAGATACTATAAAGCAATACCCAGCCTGTTGGGATAATAAAAACGCCTAGGTAAAAATTGGGGTCAGCAAAGATTTCGGGCGTAAACGGAACGCCCTCCATATCCTTCCGGTACAGGAAAAATATAGCCCAAGCCAGCATCGCCATTTCAAAATCGGCGACTCCGTAGAAAAAAGTATGGCGTTTTCGCAGTTTCATTTTGTAACTAAAAATGAACAACCCGGATATTGTCAATGAGCACCTTCCCACTGTTTTGAATATATTTTCCGGCATTGTCTTTAGGCAAGCTCAGTCGAAAATAGAGCCGTTGTTCGCTTTTCTCCGTGGCTATGATGTTGCTGGTAAGGTTGAAATAGATTTTATTCCAATTCTCGGAAGTGTTGAAAAGATACACAAATTCGTTCCGCTCTTCTGTCCCACTGAGTAAGTAAAGGAAAAAGGGGATGTCAGTCTTATAGTGCATTTCAAGCCAAACTTCAGGGGCGCCTAAAGTGGGCAGATCCACCATCTTTTCAGTAGCGATATCCATGATCGGATGAGCGGTATCAACCTGCATCAGGATGCTTTTCCCTGCAAACGCGCCGTCTGTGGTCAGTTCGACGTTCACAACTCCGTCGCTGTCGCGGTTTTCAAGTGCAATAAAAGAACCTCCATCAAAGTCGCCCCTTCCGATGCCAAAGGCGTACGTTAAGCCGGGGTCGTAGTCCGTAACCGCTTGTACTTCAGTGGTTTGCCCGCCAGTGAGATTGTATTTTTTGGTAAATTTGGTCAAGTAAGGATAAATGTTTGGTGTATCCATAATGCCGTTTTCCTTTATACCTGGAAAAAGTATGACCTCACTTTCACCCTCCGCCAGCACGGGGACCAATGCAGGCAAAGTGTATGCCCCCAAGAATTCGCCGTTCACATAAAGCCAGCCGTCGGTGATCTTTTGCCAATCAGTGCCACCCGCTGCGTTCACTACAAATGGCTTGAGATTCAGATAGGCCGGGGAATTGACCATGCTTTTATAGACCGGAACGGCTCGCCCGCCTTCCATCGCAATCTT
>JACMMM010000555.1 GCA_014379065.1 Saprospiraceae bacterium | reverse complement strand
GGAAACCGTCCGCATCAAGTGCGCTTTGCACGAGCACATGCCCTACCGAGCTCTCAAAAGGGCAAATACTCGAGCAAAGCGCACTTGATGCGGACAGATCCCGTCAGGAAGACAACTCACGTTGAGATAGAGATAGGAAGTGTTTAAAGACATTTGCTCTATAATTACATGATTTTCAAAATAATATGTGTGCATACCGTAGTGTCTTGTGACCCAGCGCCACTAAGGCTTGGCCTGAATAAATAAATCGCTCAACTTTTTGCCTGGCTGTTAAATGACACTTCGGGGTTTCCTCTCTTTGTCATTTCAAAGACCATTTTCCCAACGATTTCCAATTTTAACACACAAGGTGTACAAAAGCCGGAATCCTAGCTCGACTTTTGCGCACCCTTTTGGCAAACACTATAATCGGTACGCTGGCTAAGCCAGTTGCCACTCCTCAGAGAATAAAACCGATTTGCCGGCGTTCTTACGCCTTTCCTTTTTCTGCTCAACCATTTTAGTAGTCTGGTTTTCAGCCCTCTGGCTTGAAAACAACCACTTTTTTCGGTCAAAAATAACTCTGACCTAAACCGCAAACCGTTTAGACGTCGAACAAACAATGCATTTAACAAGACCCGTTTGCTACTGTTTAGCATTTGCCCTTACCCTGTTCTCGAACGCTGTTGTTTTCGCTCAAACAGAAGAAACTCAGCAACTTTCTGACCTCGAGGACCCCATTGACACTTCTGATATTTTAGTCGCCAAGGGAGCGTACGCCATTACCATCACCGATGCCGAACTGCGCGAGCGGCTGGGCGAACTGAGCAGTTGCCTCGAATTGCGTTCCACGGGCGTGGTAAAAGGCTACATCAAAACTTATGTGCAGATCCAGACCGCGAAAACACGGAACATGCTCGGCAAGCGGCTTACCTACTTCCCGCTTTACGAATCAAAATTCAAGGAATATGGCGTGCCAGAAGACCTGAAATTCCTTTCCGTAGTAGAATCGGCGCTCAACGCAAAGGCCGTCTCCCGGGTAGGCGCCACAGGACTTTGGCAGTTTATGCCCAGTACGGGCGGCGAATATGGCCTCCGCACCAATACTGCCGTGGAAGATCGCAGCAATCCGGTGAAAAGCACCGATGCCGCTGCCCGCCACTTGCGCGACCTCTACAAACAATTTAACGATTGGGCACTTGCGCTGGCTGCTTACAACAGTGGTGCCGGTCGTGTCAACGCTGCCATCCGCCGCGCTGGAAGCCGCAATTTTTGGACGATACAACGCTACCTGCCCGCAGAGACGCGCAATTATGTGCCTGCTTTCATTGCAGCTACTTACATCTGCAACTACTTCCAAATTCATGGGCTTACACCGAACGACCCTGATTTGGACCAGCAGCTTACCGATTATGTCAACGTGTTCGAAGGGATCTCGTTCCGCGATATCTCTGACGCAACGGGCATATCTTACCAAGTAATTAAAGATCTCAACCCGGGGTTCAAGCGCGACTATGTGCCGCCAACAAACGAGGGCCATTATGTGGTGGTGCCGGAGCGCGTGATGCCTGCTTTCATTCGCTACCTCAATTCCGTGAGCAGTGCGCGCAAGTACAAACTGGAAAGCATCGAAAAATACACCAGCGCCGACAACGGTGATGGCCGCTATTGGATCAGCAATGCAAAACCGAAAGAGATAGAACATGTCGACCGCTTTGCTGCCCGTCTGGGTATTTCGGGTGTGCAATTGAAATCATGGAACAACATGGAATCCAACTTTGTGCAACCTGGCCAAATGCTCAAACTCTACCGGCCGGTTTTTGTGCAAAAACACTCAGGGATCCGCATTGAGGCACCTTCTGCGGCGACGATTGCGCCAAGCAAACCATCCGTACTGCCCAAGAAAAATAGTGCCCCCATTGGCAAACCCAAACCAGCTGGTGGTCAGGCAGTCCAGTTTCAAGAGGAGCAACAAACGCCTCGCGAAAAGCAATATCAATTCCACACCGTGCGCCGCAATGAATCGCTGGAAGACATTGCCCGCCAATACGCCACCTCCGTGGAAAGCCTGCGCAAATTGAACAACCTTGACAGCGTGAAATTTGGAGCGCGACTGAAAATCAGAGAGTTCTAAATTTACGATTTACGAT
>JACMMM010000057.1 GCA_014379065.1 Saprospiraceae bacterium | reverse complement strand
CGGAAAACCAGCTGGTGCTTCGGGTCGAGGACGACGGCATCGGCTTCGATTTTGACACAGTCCGCTCTCGTGGTACGATGGGGGTGCTGAATATTCTGAGTCGGGTGAGTACGCTGGGCGGCGAGTTTTTTTCAGAAAGGAAATTGCCGCATGGCACAGTAGCACTGGTCAGGGTGCCGATTTAAAGGGTGATGAGGTGTTTTCCCATTCATTGAAGCATACATTTGTGTTGTCAATTCCAAGCATTATGGGAAAAATCTGTGCAGTCGTCATTTTGTGGCTTCTTTGCTTTGCTCCCGTCCGAGCCCAGTCGCCTTACGCCAGCGAACTTTGGGCAGCCTACAACAAGGCCGCGGATTTCACAGATAAAAAAGAGGCCTTCATCAAACTGGAAAAATATTACAGTGCCTATCACTTGGATTCTGCCATGTTGATTTGCAAGAAATTTAGAGATTTGGCAGCCCAAAGCCAGCCTGATTATGTGCCCTTTGTTGATCTGCGCATTGCCTCCACCTATACTCGGCAGTTGGAATTTGAGAAAGCAGGCAATATCCTCATCCCATTATTGGAAAAAGCTGAACGCGAGCGCAATGATTCCTTGCGGCCAAGCACTTTGCTCAACCTTGCCAAACTTAGTAAAGCACAAAAGAACCTCCCTGTGGCTTTGCAACGCGCCTTCGAGGCTGCCAAATTGCACGATAGGCTGCATAACTGGCGCGATCTCTGTGCTGACTATAACACCATTTCGAGCATATATTCAATCAATCAGAGTGACTCCACACTGTTGTTTTGTCAAAAAACAATCAGTATTGCGGAGCAGCACGATTTGCCTGAAGTACTTGCCACCACCTACAATAGCCTGGGGGTGTATTTCCATCGTAAATCAGACTGGGATCAAGCCATTGAATTTTACAAAAAATCGGCGTTCTACGGCAAAAAAGTAGATGACCGCTTTGGCCTGTGCTTTACATTGCTCAACATCGGACACGCCTATCGGAAACAGCAGAAATGGACTGAAGCCAAACCATGGTACGATGAAGCGATGCCGATATGCGAGTCCTGTGGTAATGTGGAAGGTGTGGGAAGTATTCAACTTGGACTGGCCGAGATGTATGAGGCACAAGGCGATTACAAATCTGCGCTTGCTGCACAAAGAAAACTCGGTGAAGTGAACGTTCAGAAAAATGAACAGGTTTATAATCGCGCCACACAGACCTTGGAGGCCAAATACGGTTCAGAAAAAAAAGAGCGGGAACTTGGCCAACAACGCGCTGAAAACTTTCAACAGCGGGTGGCTTTATTTTCCCTCTTGGCCACACTCCTTGCTGGACTGGTGTTGGCTTACCTGTTCTACAATCGCTACCGCTTGCGAAAAAAAGCCGAACTCGATGCTGCCATCATCCGCGAGCAACAACTGGGACTGAGTGCCGTAATCGAAGCCCAGGAGGCCGAACGCAAGCGCATCGCCCGCGACCTGCACGACGGCATCGCTCAAGAGCTCGTGGCGCTCAAACTCGGGTTCGATGCCCTCGGTCGGCGGGTCGTCAAAGTCGTGCCTGAGGAAGCCTCCAATTTCGCCGAATTGGGCGGACAGATCGACTCCTCCTGCACCGAAGTCCGCAGCATTGCCCATGTCATGTCGCCGCCCGTGCTCGAACAGCAGGGCCTCGCGCCCAGTCTTGAACAATTGCTCCGGCATACGCTGGCACACGCCGAGTTGGAAGCCAATTTCCATGCCCACGACCTGCCGCTCCAATTGGATGAAAAAACGGAGATTGGCCTTTACCGCATCACGCAGGAATTGCTCAACAATATCGTGAAACACGCCCGCGCCGCCAAAGTGATAATAGAGCTGTTCCAAGCGGAAAACCAGCTGGTGCTTCGGGTCGAGGACGACGGCATCGGCTTCGATTTTGACACAGTCCGCTCTCGTGGTACGATGGGGGTGCTGAATATTCTGAGCCGGGTGAGTACGCTGGGCGGGGAGTTTTTTTCAGAAAGGAAATTGCCGCATGGAACGGTTTCGCTGGTGAGAGTACCAGTGTAGGAACGGGTTGTTATTCACCCGTTCCTAAAAACTGAGTAAGTTCAATTATGGTACGATCACTTCTTGTTGCAATGGAGTACCCACTCCATTGCCAACCGTGATAAGGTATGTGTGTCCGCTTACAGCATTGCTAATGGTCGCTCCTGAAAGAGTCGTTGAAAATGAGGCAAACTGTTGACTAAGGTTAATATCATAAACCTGTATGGAATAGGTATAATTTCCGGTTTCAAATTGCCAACTAAGGGCAATTGTGCCCCCAACATTAGCAGTAGCACTAAAGGTTCTGGTACATGGATTGCATATATCCCTTTCTGTAGATGTCGCCTGCATCAAGTGCAAAGAATTATCCAATGGTTCAAATTCTTTTTGGCAGCCAAATGAGAGTGCAAGTGCGAAAAAAGAAATAGCGAAGCTGAAAATAGAGGTAATTGACTTTTTCATAATTGAAGGAGATTGTGAAGTGGATTGTAGCGCAAATATAAGAACTGTATTTTCATCGGCAACAAAATGTAATTTTTTTCAGGCCAGGCTACGGCGCTGGGTGAACATTTTTACAAAAAGCAAGCAACCGCAGGGGACGGTAGCATTGGTCAGGGTGCCGATTTAAGTACCAAGATCATTATCTTTGTGCAAAATTGTATTCTTTATGGGAAATACACTGATTACTGTATCGCTGAAAGTGTCTGACCTCTACGCAAGGATAAAACTGTAAAAGTGAAAATCAAAATCCTCCTCGCCGACGACCACCAATTGGTGCGCAAAGGTTTCCGAGCCTTGCTCGAAGAACTTGATTTTGTGGAAATCGTGGGCGAAGCAGCTAATGGCAAAGAAGCCGTCCAACTGCTGCGCAATGGCGCAAAACCGAACGTCGCTTTGCTCGATTATGAGATGCCGCTAATGAACGGCCTCGAAACCACCGAGGAAATCAAACGCGATTTTTTGGGCGTGAAAGTTATCAT
>JACMMM010000056.1 GCA_014379065.1 Saprospiraceae bacterium | reverse complement strand
TAAATAATCGAATTTCTCTGGGGTTGAGGCATCAGGGTTAGTTTTTCCGAACTCTTCGCCAAAATTAGCTTTTTGAACGAGGTGTTCAAGCCTCAAAAAATTCAGCCAGTCGGCCAAACGCTGTTCATCCACAAACTCCCTGTCAAGCGTGACAATGATCTTTTTGGATGTTCTTTTGATCTCGTAAGCGGCTGGAGCTTGCATAAGGCAGTTTAATTTTTTACAAAAGTAAGGTTTTGATTGGCAAGCGTGTGATGATGCTCAGAATATTCCTTCCATTTGAACTTGATTTTTCTCACCGTGGGGATTTATTACCCCAAGCCCCGGATTACACATAGTTTCCAAGACTTGATTAAAACCGCCATCCCAGGTTTTGGGGTGGCGGTTTTCCTATTCTCAGGATTTGGCACAAGTTTTTACAGGATGCATTAAGATTCCATTGAAATGACAATGGGCGACATTTTCAAACAAAAAACAAACACCATGTATACAGTAAAAAAATTCATCACCTGCTGCATGTTAGGCAGCTTGCTATTGGTAGGATGCAAATCCTGGAACAAAACCCAGAAAGGAGCTGTGATCGGCACAGCCGCCGGGGCTGGTGCAGGCGCGGTCATAGGAAGGGCATCAGGCAACACAGCCATGGGGGCGATTATTGGCGCCGCCGTTGGAGGTGGAGCGGGCGCTATTATCGGTCACAAGATGGATAAACAGGCTCAGGAAATCAAATCCAACGTAAAGGGTGTGAAAGTGGAACGCGTAGGGGAAGGGATTGTAGTAGAATTCAACAATAAAATATTATTCGGTTTTGACCGCTCCGACCTTACGGCGGAAGCAAAAACAGGTTTGAGCGATCTTGTGACGGTGTTGAATCAGTATCCAGATACTAATATTGAGATCCAAGGTCATACGGACAGCAAGGGCACGGATAGTTACAATGAAAAATTGTCCAAGCGCCGTGCTGATGCCGTTGCAGATTATCTGTCCAATCGCGGCATTCGTTCCGGCCGCCTCACAAGGCGCGGGTATGGAGAAGATGTTCCGAAATATGACAACAGTAGTGCCGACGGGCAAGCCCAAAACCGCCGCGTAGAGTTTTTGATCGCAGCCAATGAAAAGATGCAGGCTGAGGCCAAGAAAGAAAGCGGCAATTAAAATACCGCATGTTCAATCCCAACAGAAGCTAAAAGCGGAAACCTTCTATAACTTTCAACACAAAGAAAAATACTATGAATATTCTATCATTCAAAAAGCTTTGCCTGATTTTTGGGGCAACACTCCTCTTTACAGGCACTTCAATCGCTCAGGGCGATGCAGAAGATCAACGCACTTCATTTGGCATCCGAGCCGGCGTTAACTTTCAGAATATCAACGGGAAAGACGGTTCAGGCGATAAATTGGAGAACGAACTGGCCACCCGCTTTCATGTGGGTGTTCAAGCTGACATTCCAATCGCTCCAGAATTTTACTTTCAGCCAGGGCTGCTTTTCACTACAAAAGGCGCCAAAAATGAAACCATAAATTTGGAGCAGCCTGCGCCAAGCGATCTAAATATTTCTTACCTCGAACTTCCCCTGAATTTCCTTTACAAGCCCATGCTTGGCAATGGTCACTTACTGCTTGGTGTAGGCCCATATGTCGCGTATGGCATAGGTGGTAAAGCCAAATTTGAGGGCGGCGGTACAACGCTCACGCAGGACGTAAAGTTTGACAACACCGTCACTTTGCCAGAGGTGACAGAAGACTATTATGTAAGGCCATTTGATGCCGGGGCCAACCTTTTTGTAGGGTATCAGTTCGTCAATGGCTTGTTTTTTCAACTAAACACCCAGTTGGGTTTGATGAATATCAATCCCGATTTTGAGGGCGTTCCGGAGAATGATTCTGCTTACAAGAATACAGGCTTTGGTCTTTCTGTAGGCTATGGCTTTTAATTAAAAATCAGCAATTGTCTCATATAGCCGTTGAAAGGATACCCTTTCAACGGCATTTTTTTGTTTTAAAGGATGACAGCGAACAAGCAACCTATTCGGAGGGCTCAGAGCCATAGGATTCAAGATGTGATCTCAAGAGAGGCAAGAGATCACCGCAGACGCTCCACCATCCCCGGCAAGGCGAGATCTTTGTCACTAACCAATACCTGTTTTAAGTCGAATTCCCAAGCAATCCCAAGCACTGGATCATCAAAACGAATCCCACCTTCATGGGCTTTGGAGTAAAAATTGTCGCACTTGTAGGCAAATTCTGCCGTGTCGCTCAGCACCAAATAACCATGGGCAAAACCACGTGGCACAAAGAGTTGGCGCTTGTTCTCCGCGCTCAATCGGATGCTGTACCATTGGCCGAGTGTGAGAGAACCTTCTCGCAAGTCAACGGCCACATCCAACACTTCACCTTCTGTGACGCGCACAAGTTTGGCCTGTGCCATTTCCCCTATCTGATAGTGTAATCCGCGAAGCACCCCGCGCGTAGAGCGAGCTTGGTTGTCTTGTACAAACGTCACGTGAACGCCCGCTTCCTCCCAAACTTTTTGGTTGTAGCTTTCAAAAAAGTAGCCACGCTCGTCGCGAAAAACGGCGGGTTCAAAAACTAAAAGGTCTGGAATAGGAGTGCTTAAAAAAGGCATGAAAAACATTTATTTTTTTCTCCAGGAAATCATCGCTGAAGGCGTGAGACCGAGACTTGGATGCCACTCAGAGGCAAGGTCAATGGCTATGTTGTTTTTCAAGCGCAACCCTGCGCCAAAGCCAATCCTCGCCACCTTGTTGCTGCGCATCCCGGCGCGGATCACGAGCACGGAAGCGGGCCGATATTCCAGCCCGGCTTTTATCATGGCGCTGCGTTCGAGGTCTTTTTCTGTTTCAAACGTCATCAGGAGTATATCTGAGGGTTTCCAGGATGCCCCGATCCTTAAAATGGAGGGCACCAGGTCTTCACCGATTTTTTGTTGAAATGGGTTTTGGATCTTTGCCCCGATCCAAACATCCGGCAAGGCGTGGGCGAGCAGACTCAGCCCAAAGGTAGCCATCGTGGTTGAGCCATATTCTTGCGCAGAAGCCCGCAGCACATCTGCCGAGCCGCCGAGATAAAAAGCTTCGGTCAAACGCCGCCCGTAAGCCAGTCGGAAGCGCTGTTCTGTATAAACATCGGTGCCAGAATGCTCTATACCCAAGCCCACACCACTATACTTCCCCATGCCTGCCACGGCTTGAAAATGGGCCGTTTGCCAGCCCTCTACCCCGTAGGGCAACGCCGAACCAGCCCAAAAGCCAAGGCGTTCGCCCAGGCCAAGTTGGGCTTCGTTGGAAAGTCCGGAGGAAAGACTGGGCACCGCAATGGTTGACCCGCCCATGCCCATCGCCGCAGCATTCTCGAATGGGCGCATGAAAACTTGGGCTTGAAGGGATGTGGAGAGAGAAAATACAGAAACTAAGAGTACAATGTGGCGCATAGGATAAAGGTTGATCCGGCAAAAGTAGGCAGAGCTTGCAATTGATGCGACATACATTTGCCGTTGAAAAAACTGGTACCCATGCGTTTCCGTCAAGCCCTCCTCACGATCAACGGGAAAACTCACCCGCTACAGCCCAACCGTGCCAATACGTTTGAGGATATTTATGCTGATTTTCAACAAATAGAAGACCTAGTCCAGGAGGGCACGCGCTATTCCGTTTTTCTCCACCCCAAGCAGGATGTGACGATACAACGGCTTGAAGTTCAATTCGATCTGCCGCTCCCGCCCGATGCCCGTTTTTTTGCCAATGGCTACCAATCCTGGAGCGAAAGCCGGATTTTGAAAGTAACCGATGGGATTCCTCGTTTGCGTTCCATCGCTCGAAAATACATGGGGTTTTATGGAGACGAGCATATTTCTGGCATTCCCCGTGGGCGCGGGCACCTCCATTCCTGGACTTATACCCATTTGAGCGCATCTGGTCAAGGGTCAAAAGCCAACAGTCAAAAGTCAATTTTTTTAGGTTCCCTGAACGAGCGTACGGGCTTCACGCTTTTCCTTTATGACCATTCCAATGCCACCCTCACCGTGCGCAAAGACATGGACGGCCTGGCGCTGCGTCACTCCTTTCCGGCACTTGACTTTTGGGTTGGGGAAGGGGAGGAACAATCTCTGTTCGACACCTATTTCCGACTGGCCGAAATTGCCCCGCCTGCTTCCCCGCCCGCCATCGGCTGGACGAGTTGGTACAATCATTTTACGGATATTTCGGAGGAGGTTTTATTGAAAAATTTGGAGTCGTATTCAACCCAACTTCCCGAAAGTCTGAAACTTTCGGGAAGTTCAAATCCTTACTTCCAAATAGACGACGGCTGGCAAACTTCCGTGGGCGATTGGCTCAGCGTGAAACCCGCTTTCCCAAACGGGATGCGGCATATTGCCCTGAAAATCAAAGAAAAAGGCTTGCAGCCGGGACTTTGGCTCGCGCCGTTCGTGGCTTCGGCAAAATCGGAAATTGTACGCCGCCATCCTGAGTGGCTGCTGAAAGATGCGAAAGGCCGCCCGATCAAAGCAGGCTGGAACCCGATGTGGGGCGGCTGGTTTTACGCGCTCGATTTTTATCACGATGGGGTGCGCGAATACCTCACAGGCGTGTTCCACACCATCCTCGACAAGTGGGGGTTTGAATTGCTGAAACTCGATTTTCTATTCGCGGTAGCGCTCGCCCCGCCACCCGGCAAAACGCGCGGTGGTGTGATGTGGGAAGCCATGGAATTTCTCCGTCACCTCGTCGGCTCGCGGCGCATCCTTGCTTGTGGTGTGCCATTAGGCTCCTGTTTCGGTTTGGCCGATTATTGTCGCATCGGAGGAGATGTCCACCTTGCCTGGAGACACCCGCTACTTTCGTTTCTGCGCCACCGCGAACGGGTGGATACGCTGGCCTCCCTGCGCAGCACATTGGGACGTTGGCAACTCAACGGTCGGGCTTTTCACAATGACCCAGATGTGTTCATTCTCCGCACCGAGAAACAAAAACTAAGTCCCGTACAACAACACACGCTTCTGACCATCAATGCTTTGCTGGGGAATTTGCTTTTTACGTCAGATGATCTCGGCGGATATTCAGCGGAACAAAAAGCCGAATTCGATGAAGGGCTTTCACTGCGCGGCAGCCGCATCAATGTGGTTTTTGAGTTGGAAAACGACGTTTGGCGCATTAATTTTGAGCAGGACAATTCCACTTGGTCGGCTTATTGTAATTTGACAAAAGAGGTCAAAAACTTGCAATTACCCAACGCCACATGGTTAGAATTGCGTCCGTTTGAAACAATGGTTTTGAAATCTTGAAATCGTCGCCCATTGGCAAGTCTTTTTGTCTTGCCTCTCCGCCAGTAGCGTATCTTTGCCCTCTTAAAAGACGTTGGATGCTGGACGTTGGAATGTGTTGATCCAACGTCCAAAGTCCAAAGTCCAACATCCGAAGTCAAGTAAACATGAAAAAACTGCTCTTTTTGCTGCCCTTTGCCTTTTTGCTCTCGGCATGCTCCAATGATTTTGATGTGATAGCACCCTGGAAAGAGATCCCGGTCGTGTATGCCATCCTTTCGCCCCTCGACCCCATCCTTTCGCCAAAAGACACGGCGTTCTACATCCGCGTCGAAAAGGCATTCGTTGACCCGGAAAGAAGCGCACTCGAAATTGCACAGATCGCAGATTCGCTTTATTACCCGGTGAACGCCATCACGGTTTGGCTCGAGCGCACCAGCGACAACAACCGCTTGCAGCTCAAACGGGTGGACGGGGCACTGGAAGGTTACCCCCGCGATGCAGGTGTTTTTGCCGGGCAGCCCAATTGGCTTTATAAGGCAAAGCCGGCAAATGGGTTCTCCATTGATGCGACTAAGACCTACCGCCTCATCATTGAGCGGGCCGATGGCAAACCCGACGTGACGGCAGAGACTACGGTCCCGAAAGATTTTTTTGTAACGACTCCCAGCCCTTCCGATCAGAAACTTGGTTTTTTCGGCAGACTGAACACAAAAATCAGGTGGAATACAGATGAAAACGGAGCTTTTTTTAACGTTACCATTGTGGTCCACATCAATGAAAAAATAGAGCCCAATGGCGCTGTTCTACACACCCAAACCCTTGTTTGGGAAGCAGTAAAAAACGTGGAGCGAGACTCAAGCAATACCCCAGGCGTGTACACAGCGACGGCGCTTATGTCGGGGGTCAGTTTCTATAATTTTTTGGCGCAAAATCTGCAAAGGCCACCGGCTGGCCGCATCCGCCAGTTCAAAAATTTTGACATCATCATCGAAGGCGGGGGCAAAGAAATCAAAGAATACCTCGAAACCGTGCGGGCCAATTCCGGGCTGACCGGGGCAGAAACGTACCCAAATTACACCAATATTTCAGAAGGTTACGGCATTTTCACGGCCAAAAACCGTTCGGTTTTGCAAGGCGTGGGACTCCGGCCCTTGACCATAGATTCGATGGACCGAAGTTCCATCGTGGATACACTAGGCTTCGTTAAATGACTTTGCCGTACGCTCTAATATAACTTCCTTTCCTACACGCCGGGCTGCCGTTTGTCAGCCCGGCGTGCTTTTTTATGTTCATTTAGGTAGATTCATCGCATAAGAAGGCCTCTTTTGGGGTTAAAATATGCGATTTTGGAAAATATTTTTTCACATTTTGGCTAAATATTAACAGCCAGATACTCCCGGATAAAGATATTTTTTAAAACTATTGCACTATTATTAATGCATTTATATTTTTGATAGACCCCAATGGCAAATGCTTAAAGGATAAATCCATAAAATAATTTTTCACAACGCTTTAAAATTGTAATTGTAAAAAGAGCGGCTATAGGGCCACTTTTGTACTTATGAACGGTGGCAATAAAAGTATTGCCGCCTAGAGATATGTTCATGGGATTATACAAATTCAGGTGAGAGAGCAAGTCCTTCCAATTGTGGGAGGACTTGCTAAACCTGAACGCCGGGTTTTTGCTGCATATACGCCGCAACAAAAACCACTTCCAACCGCTTCTCCGCCTCCTTCCACACAAAACATACCGCCACCCTGAGAAACCCATCCACTCGAAATGTTCATGGGATTATAATTTGTTGTTTTACAAGCCACACCAAAAGAGGTGTGGCTTTTTTATTTTCAGCGTTACCTTTCGGCGCTTAAACGACCAGTGCCCATCGGTCTCACATTTCTCACCCTCTCACGTCTCTCACCCTCTCACATATGTCAACCGCAACCGGCGAACTCAAACGTGTGACAACACACACTATCCAAGCGATGAAAAACCGTGGCGAAAAAATCGCCATGCTCACAGCATACGATTTTTCGACCGCCCGTATTCTCGACGATGCCGGCATTGATATCCTGCTCGTAGGCGACTCGGCATCCAATGTGATGGCGGGTCACGAGACTACGCTTCCAATCACGCTCGACCAAATGATCTACCATGCTCAATCGGTGGTACGGGCTGTGAACCGCGCCATGGTGGTAGTGGATTTGCCTTTCGGGAGTTACCAGTCGAACTCCGAAATAGCCCTGTCCAGTGCCATTCGCATCATGAAAGAATCGGGCGCGCACGCAGTGAAACTCGAAGGCGGCGAGGAGGTAGAAGAAAGCATCCGCCGTATTTTGAGGGCGGGCATCCCGATCATGGGCCACCTGGGGTTGACACCACAAAGCATTTACAAGTTTGGCACGTACACCGTGCGTGCCAAGGAAGAAGCCGAAGCGCAAAAACTTCGCGACGACGCCAAACTCCTGGACGAGCTTGGTTGCTTTGCCTTGGTGCTCGAAAAGATCCCTGCCCAATTGGCCATGGAAGTTTCGGAAAGCATTGAAATCCCAACCATCGGCATCGGTGCA
Organism: Saprospiraceae bacterium; assembly: GCA_014379065.1. Classification (GTDB taxonomy): domain Bacteria; phylum Bacteroidota; class Bacteroidia; order Chitinophagales; family Saprospiraceae; genus M3007. The sequence goes on along the minus strand of JACMMM010000056.1, from coordinate 774 downwards.
GGCAAGCATTGCGACGGCCAAGTATTGGTGACGCAAGATATGCTGGGCATTACCAAGGAATTCAAACCGCGCTTTTTGAGGCGATACCTCGAGCTTTTTGAGGCCATTGGCGACGCAACAAAGCGTTATATCACCGATGTGAAGCAACTCGATTTCCCGAACGATTCGGAGCAGTATTGAAAAAGCACTGTTGAGAAAGCGATTTGGGTGAATCTCGTATCTTTCCTTTGTCTGTTGTATTTCCTTTAAACGTTCTAATACGGATATTTCATGAATAATCAGTTACTCCCTCTTTTGGTTTTTTTTGCGTTTGTATGCGGGCAAACTTCTGCCCAAGTGAATCAACCTTGCGCTACCCCACCCCCTCCAGGAGCAGAGAACTGCCAAGGTTCCTGTGTTTATTGCGACTTTGATGGGTACATGGGAATCAACAACGGTACACCCTCAGGAGGGAATTCCGGCTGCCCTGGTATCGCAATCCACAACGATCAATGGTTTGGATTTACCGCAGGCTCTACTTCTATCACCATCACGATCCTTACTTCCGGTTGCCAAAATGGAGACGGTCTCCAATCCGCTTTCTTCGACGATTGCGGTGACGCGGCTGCGCTTGAGTGCAACGGGGGCTCGCAAGGAGGTGCCGGGCAGCCCTTGGTTTTGACCTACAACAACTTCACGATTGGCGAGACCTATTTTTTAATGCTCGACGGCTATAGCGGTGACGTGTGCGATTTTGAGATTGACATTACGGATGGCTCTATTACGCCGCCGCCG
>JACMMM010000554.1 GCA_014379065.1 Saprospiraceae bacterium | reverse complement strand
CTCTCCATGCAAATTCGCAGACTACTACCATTTTTTACTTTTTTACTTTGCTCTAATTTTATTTCCGCCCAAGTTGACTATCCAAAAGACGCCTTTCGTGAATTGCGCCGGGGACTTGACGGGACTTGGTTCCTGCCAACAGATAGGGGTGACAAGCTGGAAATATGGTGGAAAGAAGATGACCAGACAATGGCCGGGAAAAGCGTTCGAATCAAACCGGAAAGTGGCGATACGGTACTGCTCGAAAGACTGCGTCTTGAACTGCGCGACACGATGATCACCTATATTATTATTCCACGCCAAAGCAGCAAACCGCCCGTTTCGTTTGTCCTTACAGAAATTGACGAAGAAGGCTTTTTTGTGTTTACCAATCCGACGAATGATGACCAGCACACCATTCGTTACCTTCTGCTCGGCAACCGCGAAATGCAGGTGGAAACCATCGGAAGGCGCAACGGGCGGGAAGTGAAAGAAGAGTTTGTTTTCGAGCGTGAATTCACCCCAGGAGCTGTAGAATTCCGTGTGCGCGGCGGGATAAATGCCAGCAGCCTGCGCGGCACGGGCAACTTCAACCTTGACCCGCCTGGCGGAACCCCAAAATTTGGTTTGAAACCAGGATGGGAGTTAGGTATGCAAGCCCGTTTTAAAGGGCGCGGGGGTTTTATCACCATCAATGCCGAATTGGGAGCAATAGGTAGACGAGCATCCACCCAGTCTTCTTTCACTGTAAATGTGGATACGATGCCTTATTTTATTCAATATGAACGAGGTGATACAAAAAACGGAAATGACAAGTCACTGACTTACCACTCTATCTGGCTTGTGGCCTCTATTATGCCAGAACTAACTTTTGGCCGGGATGGCCGACTTTCGATCATGGCTGGTCCATATTATGGCCGTTTGGTAGGTTTGAATGGAAAAGGTCCGCAAGTGCCTAATGAGGAAAATAAACTTTTCAAAGTCAATAATGATTTGAAGAAGAACGACTTCGGCATAAACCTCGGCTTTCAGTACAAACTAAATTTTGGCAAAAAAGACCTCGGCGGCATTATGGGATTGAGGGCAAGCTATGGCCTTTCCAATCTGGACAATCTTTACACCCGTTTTTGTAATGGCAGCAGTACGGTAGCTTGCAATGGGCAAATATCACTCCTCGGCGCATCCCTCTATTACAGTGTGAATCTTTTAAAACTTTGACTATTGACTGTTGGCCGTTGACTATTGACCATTGACCACACTACACGGATCCTGCACGGTCAATAGTCACGGTCAACAGTCAATAGTTAATGGTCAACAGTCAATGGTCAACAGTCAACGGTCAACAGTCAATGGTTAACGGTCAACAGTCAAAATGGCGAAGCAAAAATTCTATGTTGTTTGGGAAGGACACAAACCAGGAGTATATGCCTCCTGGGATGAATGTAAACGCCAAGTGGATGGCGTGGCTGGAGCGAAGTACAAGAGTTTTGAAAGTCGCACAGAAGCCGATTCAGCCTTTAAAAGCAACTATTGGAAATTTGTACAAAAGTCCACTAGCCCGCCAAAAACCGCCGCCAGCCTTTCAAAATCGGCCATAATTCACGAGAGCGTGGCGGTAGATGCGGCCTGCTCCGGCAACCCTGGCGACATGGAATACAGGGGGGTTTGGACTGCCGATGGTCGCCAACTTTTCCATATTGGGCCGCTGGAGCAGGGCACTAACAACATTGGCGAATTCCTTGCCATCGTCCACGCACTTGCCATGCTGAAACAACAGGACAAGCCTAAATTGCCCATTTATTCTGACTCTAAAACGGCGCAAGGCTGGGTCAAAAAAGGCAAGTGCAACACCAAGCTCGAAGCCACCAGCCGCAATGGCAAAATTTTTGATCTCATTCAACGTGCCGAAAATTGGTTGGCTGTCAATAAAATTACCAATCCCATTCTGAAGTGGGAAACGGAGGCTTGGGGAGAAATACCCGCTGACTTTGGGCGGAAGTGAACATTAGAGATAGACTTTCTCGTAGAGGTTTTCGCCCAACACATTGGCATCGAACGAAGATCCAACCTCAGTTGGCAGAGCACTTTCTAGAAACTGCGAAGGGGTTACTCCCGAGAAGTCCTTGAAGTCGTTGATGAAATGCGCTTGATCATAGTAGCCTGTGTTAAAGGAAATTTGCCCCCAATCTGGTTTCCCTAGTTGAGCATCCATTGCGGCAAATACTTGCTGGAAGCGCACGATGCGTGAAAACATTTTGGGGTTGATACCGATGCTCGCCTCAAACCGGCGGAGGAAATTGCGGCGACCCATAAAACATTCTTTAGCAAGGTGTTCTACGGGCATAACCCCCTTTGATTGGGTGATCAGTTCCACTGCGTGTACCATTGCTTTGTCAATGATAGGGCGGCGCAATTTCCCCGCCAAAAACGCCTCCACGATTCGGAGGCGTTCAGCCATATTGGTAGCCTCGTGTAGCATTTCCTCTACGAACACTAGTTCCTTTCCAAAGTGGAGGTCCATACCTGAGTTGGTATTGGTAATGTGTTTCAATTCAAAATCCAAGAACGCTTGGATGCCCCAAGGTTTGAAACCTACCATGATTGCCCCTAAGGCGCCCTGAGGGTAATATTCCACCGATTTGGTGGAATAGCCGGTGACTGCGAAGTCTGGAGATAGCAATCGCTCGCTACCCAACCATTTTTCATCAGAATGCTCGCCATAAGTAAAAACCATCTGCCCTTGCGGCGATGGAAAGACCGTCACGCCCTGCGAACCTTCACTGTAACTGTCCTTTGAAAAATTTTCAAGAACAAAGTAATAGTCCACATAAGGGGACAAAAAAACGGATGGTCGGAAAAAGTGGGCTTGCATAGAAAGCAAAAGTAGCACGAGGACTGCCATAGCCAATTGGAAAAAAGGGACATTTTTTTGGCACAAATCTCCAATCGCAGCTGGACTGCCCGCCGAACCTTTGCAGCAAATTAAAAACAATCCATCATGCAGTTGCAAAGTTCTTTTTCCAAAATGGCCGGAGCGGCAGCCATGCTTTCCTGTCCCATTGGCCTGGCCAGCATCATTCTCGTTTTCAATGCTTTCAACTGGGATTTCGAAGCTGCCTTCAACCCGCTTAAAGCCATAGCCTATCTTCCCGATCCTTCATCCGCACTACGCTGGGGGTGGTTTTTAGACATCATCGGCTATTATTTGCTGCTGGCGCCAGCCGTTATTTATCTGCATTACTGGCTATCCCCAAGGGCGTCACTGCACAGCAACTTGTTCGCTTTTTTCGGGCTGGGCTACGTCCTCACAGGTGCATTGGGCGCTGCGGTTCTGACGGGTGCTACACAACCCTTATTCACGGCCTACAACACAAGCGACCCCGCACAGCAACTGGCGGTCGCACAGATTTACGCCACTCTCGTACACGCTGTAATGGACGGCATCTGGAATATGTTTTCGATGCTGATGGGGGCAATTTGGTGGCTGGGAACAGGCTGGCTCTTGCGTTCGGAGCGAAAATGGCTTGCCCTGTTTTTTACTTTCATGGGTATAGCCAGCCTATTGGATGTGGTCGGAATGGCTTTACAAAATGAATTTGCAAGCACTTTGGGGCTCAACATCTATCTGTGGTTTGCCCCGATTGTTGCGTTCTGGCTCGGAGCAATTGTTTGGAAACGCCAAGATATTTCGACACAACAAAATTAAAAATCATAGACATGAATCGTTTTTTCAAAATCCTCGGCTACGCGCTTGGCGTATTGCTCTTGTTCGCGCTGGCAGCTGCAGCCTACATTAATTCCAAAGGCATCCCAACTTACAAATTCGCCCCTCCCGCAGCAGTGTTGACCCTGAAAGTGCCACCAGACAGTACAATGATTGCTCGTGGCGCAAAACTCGCTACCCTTCTTTGCACGGAATGCCATAAAGGCGAAGGCGGCAAAATGACGGGCAGGTTTATGCCCGATATGCCCAAGGATCTTGCGCCCGCGTACTCGCTTAATATCACACATGACTCCGTTCATGGCATCGGCACTTGGACGGATGGCGAATTGTACTATTTCCTTCGCACAGGCATCCGGAAAGACGGTTCGTGGTCACCGCCTTTTATGCCAAAATTCCCACTCATGGCCGACGAGGATGTCAAATCCGTGATCGCTTGGCTGCGTTCCGACGATCCTGTATTGTTCGCCGATTCACACGAATTTCCGCCCAACGAGTGGAATTTTTTGGTAAAACTCCTTTCCAATATTGCCTTTACCCCTCCGCCATTGCCCGAGGAAACCATCTCGATCCCTGATAGGACCAATAAAATCGCCTTTGGGAAGTATGTGGCCGACGCGCTATGCGGCTGCTACGCTTGCCACTCGGCTGACTTCACAAAACAGGACGCGCTGAACCCCGAAAAAAGCTTAGGCTTCTACGGAGGTGGCAACCCCTTGCTCAATTACGAGGGCGAATTGGTGCCTTCGAGCAATATCACCATGGACAAGGAAACAGGCATCGGCGGTTGGACCCAGCAACAATTTTTGGAAGCAACCAAATATGGCAAAAACCCAAAAGGTGGCCCGCTCTATTTCCCCATGTTCCCGCATACCACGCTCACCGACACCGAGGTGAACGCCGTTTGGGCCTATCTTCAAACCGTGCCGCCTATCCGAAATCAAGTGCAGCGTTACAAACCAAAAGATTGAAATGTTATGAAATGTTTTTAGCCATGCTTACCATCCCGACGACTGGTCGAACTATGTGGCATATATCGGTATCCAATTGCTTGGGTTGCTTTGGAGCATTTTTATCTGGAAGGATTTTGCCAAAGCGCAAAAACAGACCGTGTCCTGAATGGTGCTTCGGATGGTTGCACAAGTGAGCTACTTGCCGTTCTTTTGTCCGAACTTTTTTTCCGACACATGAAGCACTTTCTCGCCCTTTCCATTTTCGTCCTTCTCCTCATTTCTTGTTCGCTATCACCCAATTCTAAATCTGCCACTCCTGATCTCATTTTTGTCAACGGCAACTTTTTTACCGCTGATTCGCTGCACCCACAGGCTACGGCGCTTGCTATTATGGGGGACCGCATTTTCGCGGTAGGTAATGATGCCGATCTCAAAAAACTGGCAGGTAAAAACACCCAAATCATTGATTTGCAGGGTGCTTTTGCGATGCCGGGGTTTATAGAAGGTCACGGGCATTTCAATGGTTTGGGCGCAAGCCTTCAAAACCTGAACCTCATCAATACCAAAAGTTGGACAGAAATCACGGGGCTTGTGGCCGAAAAGGTCAAAACGGCTAAGCCTGGGGAATGGATCGAAGGCCGAGGCTGGCATCAGGAAAAATGGTCTGAGTCGCCCGGTGCAACGGTGAATGGATACCCATTCAACACGGATCTCAGCGCGGTCTCTCCAAGTAACCCCATCGTGCTTTATCACGCCAGCGGCCACGGCCTTATTGCCAATGCAAAAGCCATCGAACTGGCCGACATATCCCGAGAAACTTCCGACCCCATCGGTGGGCGCATTGTGCGCGATGCTCGTGGCAATCTTACTGGTGTTTTTGAGGAAAATGCCATGGATTTGATTGAAAAGCCCTTTTATGACTGGAAAAACCTTCGTTCAGAAGCGGAGAAAATCGCTGCTTTTGAAAAAACCACCCAACTCGCCGCCGCCGAATGTCTTGCTAAAGGCATTACCTCATTTCAGGATGCGGGTAGCAGTTTTTGGGATCTGGGCCAATATCGCCGGCTCGCAGAAACCGACCAACTCCCATTGCGTCTTTGGGCTATGGCCAGTCAGCCCAAGGCCCACGACATTCCGAAGCTGGCGGCATTTCCTCAAATAGGACTTGGTAATCAACACTTTACTTGCCGTGCCGTCAAATGTTACTTTGATGGAGCGCTTGGTTCTTACGGCGCTTGGCTGCTCGCGCCTTACGACGACAAACCAGGTTTTGTAGGGCAAAATACCACCCCGCTTGATACCATAGCCCGAATGGCTCAGGCCTGCCATCAATACGGACTCCAACTTTGCGTCCACGCCATTGGGGATCGGGCTAATCGCGAAGTGTTGAATGTAGTTGAAAAAGAGTTAGGTGCAAAAAACAACCAACGTTGGCGCATTGAGCACTCCCAACACATTGACAAACAGGATATTCCACGGTTTGAACAACTTGGGGTTATAGCCTCTATGCAGGCCATTCACTGCACCAGCGACGCCCCGTTCGTGGTCAAGCGGCTTGGCGAGGAACGAGCCCGAACGGGGGCTTATGCATGGCGTAGCCTACTCGATAGCGGTGCGCACCTGGCCAATGGCACGGATGCCCCGGTGGAGGATGTGGATCCATTGCCCTGTCTTTATGCCGCTGTGACCAGAAAACGCGCAGACACGGGGCTGGAATTTTTTTCAGAACAAAAAATGACACGCGAAGAAGCCCTGTTTTCGTATACGATCTGGAACGCCTGGGCGGCTTTTGAGGAAAAAGAAAAAGGCTCGCTTATGCCGGGCAAATTGGCCGACATCGTGGTGCTTTCCAAAGATCTGTTGCACTGTGCGCCGGAAGACATTTTGCAGGCAAAGGTGCTGAAAACGGTGGTCGGCGGGAAAGTCAAATTTGATGCTGAAAAGAAGTAGATGGAAGGATTGGTTATTTGGTTATGGGGGGATTTGGTTATTTAAACACTCGGGGATCCATGAGCGGAGTCGTTCAAATAGCCAAATCCCCCCATAACCAAATAACCATTCCGCCTGTCATCCTTCCCTTTTCAGCAATTGCACCAACATCCCACTTTTCAAACGCGGTTCGAAATAAGTGCTTTTTGGCGGCAGAATCTCGCCCGCATCGGCCAAAAACATCATGTCGGCAAAATGAACCGGAAAAAGCGCAAAACCTACTTTATTGCGGCTATTGGCGGCTTTTTCTAGTCCGTTGAGGCCCTTGCTCCCGTCAACGTAAGCGACTCGAGTGTCAGAACGCACATCGTGGATGCCAAGGATGTTGCCAAGTACCCGTTCGTTCAGGAGCGAGGCGTCGAGCAGTGCGTTTTGCTCATCCAAGCCGGAGAGAAGTTCTGGACGCCAGTGCAGGGAGTACCATTCATGTCGGAGGAGCATCACAATTTCGTGCTTGTCCGCTGGGCGGCGCGGCGATTCCAGCATTTCAATATCGAAGACCTTCGAAATATGCGCCATGAACTGCGCGGAGCTCATCTCACTCGGGATTTCTGCGACGCGGTTGTAGTCGAGGATATCCAACTGATCTGTGGCAAAAAAAGCGCAAAAGAGATGGTCAAAATCAAAATCGGGGTACAGATCGCGCTGCTCGTGCAGCATGGCCATGGTGGTGGTGCGGTGGTGGCCGTCAGCGATGTAAGTGAACTTTACATTTTTGGCGAACAGATCTTGCAATTCGTCAATGGATTGCTCATCCGTTACGGCCCAAATGCGGTGGAGCACTTTCCCATTTTTGAATCGGGTATCGAAAAGCGGCTTATGGTTGTGAATAAAAGCATTCAGCCATGCATGAATGCTTGGAACGGAAGGATAAGTAAGCAGTACAGGTTTTAAAATGGCCTCCCATTGCATGAACAAATCCCTTTGCTGTTTTTCACGCTCGCCCAGCGTGGCTTCGTGTTTTTTGACTTTCCCGTCAAAAAAATCTTCTACCTCGTTGAGCGCCACTAAGCCCGTGTGTTCTCCCGTAACGGACCTAATTTGGTAAATGAAAAAGGCGGGCTCGGGGAATTTTTTATAAAGCCCTTCTTCTACATATTGCCGATAGAGGTTTTTTGCCTCGTCGCAAAAAACGTCGGAGGATTCGATTTTGGTAAAATCGGGGTAACGGACTCGGAGTGGTTTTAACTTCATGGTGGTATGGTAAAGGCGGGCGAAAAATAGGGATTTTTCGATTGGTTCGATTTTTCGATTTT
>JACMMM010000553.1 GCA_014379065.1 Saprospiraceae bacterium | reverse complement strand
GGGGGTGGGGGGTGGCGGGGGCGGGGTGGGCGGATGCTGATTCTACACCTCGTTGGTTGATAAATTGGGGGGTGGAGGGGAGAGAAGGACCACCAAGAGGAGCCATACGATCTATTGTAGCGCCTGATATGAGCGTAGAACAGGTCAATGCTCCCAAACCAAGGCTTTGGGAGAGTCCAAAAGTTGCAACTGTTTTATGGAGCGTACCAACCTTATACTTTATTACAAAAGTGGAAGGGTTACACGTCGGTTCGCCCCAATCATCACAGTAAAATTTGAATTTAGATGAGCCACTGTTGCCATCGGTACTTATGGAGGTGCTATAAAGATTGCCGCTATTCAATACTCCAACTCCAAATTGGCGAGACTCCCCAGCATAACTTACCATAAATGGAATGTAAGACCCCTCAGAATAAAATTGGCATTGCGAATTATTAAACTGGCCTTGTGCATTTAATGAAATCAGGCAAGAAGATGAACTTCCGGATGTAAAACCACTCGCAACAAGTTCCAATATTAGCGTACGGAAGTCTACCTGTTCAGAGTTGGGGCCGTGACTTCCATCTGTACAAATGGTATTAATGATGGAGTAACAATTCGTGCCAGTAGGGAGAGGTTGAATAAGCGCTGCATTATCTGTTGCCGGCGCAATCGTCGTATTAAGCAAGAAATTGTCGCTTGCTCTATATGTTCTAATACGATGCGCGAGGCCCGATGGGTCGGCTGTCCATGAAACGTTTACCCAGGTGGATCCAATTGCCACTACATGAAAATTTTCCGGAGGAGGGACGTTACAGTCAGTGGTTAGGGAAGGGGGAAAGGAGACCGGGGAAGGGTCATTATTAGCGCTCAAAAGGGTTGTTGCCAAAAGGCAAGCCAGAAGGAAAAGATTTTTGATTTGCATAAACATGTGCTTATTTAGTGAAAAACTGGGGCAAACATACAGGCGTGCATTTCAAAAAAATAGGACACTTTTGCCGATTCATTCCGAGATGGAATTATGACAAACACCTACTTACTGGAGGTTATCAAAGCGTTGCAACCTGCTGAAAGACAGGAAATGGCCCTGTTTTTAGCTTCTTCATACTTCAACAGGGGGGGGAATGCTAAGGAATTGACACACCTGTATCAGATCATTCTTGATGCTGCTCCTGAATTTTCTGATGTTTTGTTGCGTAAAGAACAGATATATTCTCAGGTTTTTTCGGATCAGAACATGGTGCAAGGTAAGCTGGAAAAATTGATGGCTGACCTGAACAAACTCCTTCGTGCTTTTGCCCTGACCCAGCGGTATCATTTAGACGACAATGATGAGCAACACCAAATCGATTGGGCGGCATGGCTGCGGGAACGTGGGCTGTCAGAGCGTTCCCGACAAGTATTGACGAAATTGAAATCGCAAAAGGCCCACGAAAAAATTGAATCCTTGCAGCAAGATCGAACCAGCCTGTTGATTGCAGAGGAAGATCATGAAATGGAGAGTATGCACAACCAGGCAAAAGGCGATCTCAATATACCCCGTGTAATTTATCACCTCGATCTGTTTTTTCATACTTATCGAACTGAATTGTTAAACCGCTATCTACTTCAACAAAAGGCAGCTCAACTGCCGGCGGTTGAAACAATTGAAACCGAGTCTTCTTTACTACAAGCCAACAATGCCTTATTGAAAATTACGAAGTGTATTCATGAAATATTAAGGAGTGAATCCCCCTCGATGGATGAGTTCGATGATTTGATGCAACTTTTGCAAAGTAATGAATTGCATCTTTCCTTTTCAACACTTGCCCAATTTTATGCTTACCTTCGGAACGCTTGTCAACTCATGATTAATGTCGGCCACTTGGAGTTCTATTCCATCCTTCACGAGATTTACAAGGACAACCTAGAAAGAGCGTATTTTTTTGTCAATGGAGAGATATCACCCCATCTGTACCTGAGTTTAGTCCAAACGGCTACGCGAGCCCAAGATCACATCTGGGCAGTTGAATTTACCAAAAATTATCGCTCAAAAATTATTGGAGGAGATGAGGATCACTTTTTTTATCGTCTCAATATGGCTCAATGCCTTTTTGCTGAAGGTAAATTCGATGAAGCATCGCAATATATCCCTGATGCACCTTCGGGAATCCATTATCATCGGATGGTCCGGCGCTTAGAACTCAAAATATATTATGAGATCCGTTCTGATTTGCTTCTATTCAAACTTGATGCCTTTCGAAAGTTCATCGAGCGCACAGCCCCAAAGACAATTGCCGCTAACCTAAGAGAAATGGACCTCAACTTCCTCAACATCCTCCTCCAACTTACCCAGTCACCCCCAAAAGACAAGGCTCGCTCCGCCCGCTTGGTGAAGCGTATCGAAGAGAAAAAACTACTGGCGGATCGCGCTTGGCTGTTAGAGAAGGCACGAGCGTTGGGATAGTTTTTCGCCACCCACTGACCCCTTCGGAATGCCCCCCTTTTTCTGTCCGATTTTTTAGGCTGCGTTTTTGCCGTTTTGTGGCAAAAACGCAGCCTTTTTTTGGTGACCTCCCCATTTGCAGCGGTACTTCTCCACTTTTTTTCAAATATGATCCGCCAAAACTGTCCTACTCTGCCGGGAAGGGAGGGGCACACTTTTGACCCAACAATTGCGCAATCAAGTTCCCCTTCCCAATCAAATGTGACACAGAAACTACTTTTTTTCACACACACTAAAATTTTTAACATCATGAAGAAATTGATTTTCACCAACTGCATCCTGGGCCTCGCCCTCATCTTCTCCTTTTGCAGCAAGCCGGAACTGACACAAGATTTTGGCACTGTAATTACGGACCCTGCCGCTTCTGACCGTACCGAGGGCACTTGTTGTATGAAGTTTTGGATGATTTCCAGCAACTTTCAATCGGCAAATATTTGTGGCGTGGCCTATTCTACCAGTGGTTGTACTGCTTTTACAAATAGTTGTGGCACCAGTTCTGGTTATTGGCAGACCATATCTAATAAAGAAACTTTCTGTGTGCCAATTGGGCAACCATTTATGATCACAAATACGGGCAATGAACCCATTACATTTTACCTTGTTTCTCCTGACGGCAATTCTGGAAGTGCTTGCATAACACCCTATCAATCTATTTCCTTTGAGTACGTCTGTGGTAGTAGCGCACCCACATTTTGCGCCCCTTAATAAGCAAAAGCCCACCTGAAACCGCCCTTGAGCAAAACATTGTGTTTATTTAATTGCGGAGGCGTGGCGTAAAGTCGCGCCTCCGCTTTTTATTTCCCGCATCGTAAAAGTGCGCTTCGGTACAGATCCTTTTTTTTGTCCGATTATACAGGCTGCTTTTTTGTCTTTTTTTGACAAAAAAGCAGCCTTTTTGTTGGTGGCTAGCCCATTTACAGGGATTCTTCTCCACTTTTTTCAAAGACGTTCCACCTAAACTGTCCTATGCTACCGGGTAGAGAGGGGCACACCTTTGACCCGAGCATTGCGATTCGTGAGCGATTCAAGATGCCAGATTCAATCTCACTTTTTCACTTTTAAATTTTTACCATCATGAAGAAATTGATTTTTGCCAACGGTGTCTTGGCCCTTGCCCTCATCTTTTCATTTTGCAGCAAGCCCAGCTTGAATCAGGAGTTAAGCGCGGTTAATCCAGATACTGCTGCTTCTGATCGTGAAAAATGTTGCTTGCAGTTTGTGGTGACTACTACCACCTTTCAATCAGCAGAAATCTGTGGTGTGTACACTTCGGGCTCATCTTGTACCCCTTTTACTAGCGGTTGTGGTACCAGTTCTGGTTTTTCGCAAACGATTCAAAAGAACGGAATGTTCTGTGTGTCATCTTGGCAGCCATTTAGAGTTACAAATACTTCTGCCACCGTTCCATTTGATTTTCATCTGACTGGTCCTGGAGGCAATTCTGCAACGTTTACATTGCTACCGCTCGCTGCTGTTACGCTTGTCTATGACTGCACGCATCCGGCAACCGTTTGCGATTGAGCCGTAAAAAACCACTTGGAGCCGCAGCATTTTAGTGCGTTTTTCAGAATGCTTCCTTTTTTCTGTCCGATTTTTTTGGCTGCTTTTTTGCCGTTTTTTGGCAAAAAAGCAGCCTTTTTGTTGTTGACTTGCCAATTTGCAAACACACTTCTCCACTTTTTTTCAAATATGATGCGCCAAAACTGTCCTACTCTGCCGGGAGTGTAGGGCCACACTTTTGCCCTCAGCGTTGCGATTCGTGCGTGATTCAAGACGCTGAATTCAATCTCACTTTTTCACTTTTAAATTTTTTGCCATCATGAAGAAATTGATTTTCGCCAACTGCGTCTTGGGCCTTGCCCTCATCTTTTCGTTTTGCAGCAAGCCGGACTTGAAACAAGAGTTGAGCACAGTTACCCCAGGCAATACCGCCTCTGATCGTGATCCCTGTTGTGCGCAGTTTGTTGTAACTTCTACCACCTTTAATGGGGCAGATATCTGTGGTGTGTACTTTTCTAATGGTTCTTGTACCTCTTTTACAGATAATTGTGGTACCAGCACTGGTTTTGGACAGGCTATTCAAAAAAACGGAATTTACTGCTTCAACGATGAACAACCATTTAGAGTCACCAATACTGGGGGAGTTGCATTTAGTTTTTATTTCCGTGCCCTTTCAGGTGGGACCAACTCTCCGGTAGTTACGTTAACTCCAACTGGAGGTAATCCGACTCCTTTCCAAGACTTTTATTATGACTGTGGTAATGCAATACCGCTTTGTAATTGAGAAGCAAAAAATCACTTGGAACTGCTTTGAAAACAAACAGTGATTTTCAAACTGGAAAGGATTGAAGAAAAGCCACTGGGCGTATTTTGGTGGCTATTAATAAGCGGCGGCGCGGCGTAAAGTCGCGCCGCCGCTTTTATTCGCAGCATTGCAGAAGCGCTTCTCGAAAAGCCGTCTTTTTTTTGTCCAATTTTTTACGTTGCTTTTTTGCCGTTTTTTGGCAAAAAAGCAGCCTTTTTATCCAAGTTGGGCTGTTTTGGCTCGACTCCTTTCTCCTTTTTTGCTGACGCAACTTGCTGAAACTGTCCTTTTTTGGTGGGGAAGTGTGGGGGACTTTTGTCCCACCTGAATTCTATTCTTCACCTTTCTAAACAAAGAAGTCATGAAAAAAACTACTATGTGGCCAACTTCGATGCTTCGAATCGGCATGCTTATCAGCGTTCTGTTGTTGTCCTTTTTCCGTGCGAACGGACAATGTTCTTGCAGTTCAAATCCGGATGTTAATCCTGGAGATCCAAACTATTATCATTATATTGCGCTCGGGTACGATACAAAAGGATTTGTAACCAATTATAGTTTTGTCTTTCAGTTTCCCTGCATGGGAGAGCCGTTAGACGAATTTGATTATTACACTTATGGGATTATTTACAGGGAAAAAGGAACCACGGAATGGAGCATTGAACAGGGTGGAGGAGATATTTTTCAAGGTGCCAACCTCCATATCGTCGCTAACGCGCTTGAGCCGTGCAAAACATATGAGTTGCGTGTGACTTGCCCAGAATGTATACCTGATCCAAATTCGTTGTACTGTGGTTCCGAAATACAGCTGCAACGTTATTTCAATGACGAAAACAACACGCTTCACAATGTGTCCCGGATATGGGAGGTTTGTTACGCACCAATCGAAAACAAGCCGATCAATAACTTTAAGGTCTCTGGGATAGATCCAATAAGCGGTTCCGTAAATGTCAGCTGGGATCATTTGCCTGGGGAAGCTACCTATACGATCGAATATCGGAAAAAACCGAGCTCTGCCTGGTTACTCCTTGGGACAACGGACATTTACAAATTCATTATCAACAATTTAGAAGCCTGTGCCGAATACGATGTGCGGGTGCGAGGCTCTGTTGACAATTGCTGCGGTGGGACAAAATATAGTCAGCCTGCTACCTTGAGTTTTGTAATGACAGGTTGTATGAGCACTATTACAAATGTTGATGAGGTGACCGGAAATTCAGCACATGTCAGCTGGGAATTTTTAGGTTCAGATCCCGCACCTCTTGAATACGAGGTTCAATGGTGGAAGTCTGCTTTCAATGTAATGACAGCCACAGTTACATCAACTGACTACACGATTACTGGTCTTGACCCAAACTCCAACTACAATGTAAAAATAATCACTAAGTGTGGGCCACAAACCTGCTCGGGCTATTCACAAGTAGTAAAATTCCACACCAGTTGCGAACTGCATGAGCCCAACAACAATTTTCAAACGGCCACTCCCATCAGCTTTAATTCTGATATCGAAAATTCCAATATTATGCCTGTAGGGGATGTTGATTTTTTTAAATTCACACCTACCACTTGTTTTATTGAAGTATTAACGGATCACCCTGATCTGGATTCGTATCCAAACCCCGACCCGGATTATTGGTCGCCCATTGATTTGCCATACGTTTTGTACGACCAAAATTTTCAGGAAATACCTCGTACTGCACCGTATGAGGATGCACAATCTCGCCTACATTATACTACCCACATGGTGACGGCCGGGCAGGAGTATTACATTGCCATCAAATGGTGGGATCCTTCAAAGGCAAATTTGAATTGCTATTCATTTAAGGTTTATCCGTGCACAGAATGTGACTTCCTTGCGAATCTTCAAATTTATGGGACAGATAAAGTCTATACCGTCCCTGCAACGGCGAACTATGGTTTGGGGGCTTATTATTCCCCAGTGGATTGGACAGTGGATGGCCCGGCAGACCTTATTCAAGATCCAAGTACTGCGACCTGCGACCTGAATTTTTATGATGTGGGCACGGTTATCCTGACCGCCAACGTCAGGCGTTGTGACGGCACCTCTGTATCTGCTCAAAAAGAGATCGTGGTCAGCGATGAATGCAACATAGTAGGCACCTACTCCAACGGTCATCAAGGCAATTATCTTTATGAAGGATTAATGTTTATGGAGAGTTCGAATTACACGATAACATTAGACCTCCCTGTGGGCATTTCGTTCTATGTTTATTCCTATGGAGGGGACGCAAGCTGGGTAATAGATGGCAATAAAATCATTGTGACCCAAATAGGCTCAGTTGCATCACTCCGGATCGTATTGTCGGGCGGCAACTGTACCAGCATAGATGGTATTTATACCTTTATAAAGTGGCCGAATGGCCCTGTAAAGCCTCCGATTGAATGGACGATCAGCCCTAACCCAACGAGCAGTACTTTGCAAATTACCCCGGCCATTTCACCCGAAGTTGACCTTGGCAGTGTTCCTGAATGGGTGGATATACGGCTGTTCAACCAAAATGCATACTTAACACTTAGCCAATCAGGAAGCACGCGAACGCCTACCAGCCTGAATATGGCCAACCTGGTGCCTGGCAACTATACCTTACAACTGTTGTACGGAGAATATTGGCAGCAATTTACGGTAGTGAAGCAATAGTTAACGCATTGTGTTTATTTTATCTGGGCGGCGCGGCGTAAAGTCGCGCCGCCGCTTTTTTTGCCATCACAAAAAAGCCACGACCCCGCATTCGGGACCGTGGCACTGAAGTTATATTTCGATGGTCCTTACTCAGATTTGACGACCTTCAAGGTCTGTACCTCGCCGTCGGCTTCGATGCGGAGCATGTAGAAGCCGGAGGAAAGGCCTGCAGTGGGTAAGGAGTGTTGTTCCAGGCCGCCGGGGAACTGCTGGTTGAGGACTTTCTGGCCGCTGAGGTTGAAGAGTTGGAGATGGATGTTTTCGGCATCGAGTTGATCCGGGAAAACGTCGAGGGTTTCGGAGAATGGGTTAGGGGAGGCGGTGGCCGTTTGACCATAAGATACTCCATAACTGTCACGATCTCCGATTGTCCTTCTATCGGGAGGAGCTGGCCGGCCGCCTGATGGTCCGGGGCCGAGTCGCTCAATTTTGTAATTGGTGTTTAAAAGCAAACATTTGAAAATGCCAGTCTCTGCATAGATAGAACTTTCTTTTAATTCAAATTCAGCAATAGTCATTTCAGAGGGTGCGCCTGAAGGCCAATACCTAAGAACGGCCCTTCCAGTATGATAACACTCCGGGTTTAACTGTGATCCTTCTACATCACAATAAAATTTGATGTCTTGTCCGGTATTTCCATTCTGCCCAATTCTGGCTTCCCAGTGCTGAATGCTTGAGTATGAGATCCCGAACCTCCTTTCAAGGCCATTACCATAAATTCTAAAGGTTGTGCTGGAACCGTTGGCCCAAAATAAACACGAACTATTGGCCACCTGGATGGTACAACTTGGGGTAGTACCGGATCCATAACCAGCCACAATAATATCCATTATTATAGTTCTGCTCTCTACTTCCTCCGAGTCCGAACCATGAGTTTCATCTCTACAAATGGCATTGATAGTAGAATAAAGTGGGGTATTAACGGGAAGAGGCTCAATGGTAGCTTCAGATGTTCCAGCTGGAACAATAGTAGTGTTGAGCAAAACCCCGTCGCTCGCTCTGTAAGTTCTGATTCGATGTTTGGCTGCATCATAAGGGGTCCATGCAAAAGAAACCGAAGTAGGTCCTTCTTCAGTTACATGAAAATTGGCAGGGGGAGGGAGCTCACAAGAAACAATATCTTGTGTGCGAACAATCGTGGGCGGAATAGGAGTTGGAGCATTGTTGGCCAACAAAAAAGATGTTGCCCAAAAGCATGACAAGATGAAAAAGAGTCTGATTTGCATAAACCTTGTGTCTATTTTGTTTAAACTGGTGCAAAATTACAGCAATGAATTTCAGGAAAATAGGACACTTTTGCTCGCTTGTACTGAATTGCAACTTATGACGAAAACGTACCTTCTGGAGGTGATTAAAGCCACCACTCCCATAAAGCAGCAAGAAATGGCCCTTTTATTGGCCTCTCCACTTTTCAATCGAGGGGGGAATGCTAAAGATTTAGCGAAATTGTACCAGATTATCCTCGATGCAGCGCCGGATTTTTCGGAGGACTTGCTAAGTAAAGAAAAGGTGTACTTTCAAGTTTTTTCAGATAAAAGCATCGTGCCCAGGAAGCTGGACAAACTGATTTCGGACTTGAACAAAGTGCTCCGCACCTATACTTTGGCGAAGCGGTATCTTTCTGAAAGCAACGAGAAACAACAACTAGTTGATTGGGCCAACTGGCTTAGGGAGAGTGGACTGGCAGAACGCTCCAAGCAATTGACGACAAAATTGAAAACATCTGAAAACCAGGAGAAGGCCGAATCATTGGAGCAATACCGCATGAACTTGTTGATTGCAGAAGAAGAACATGAATGGGAAAGTGTGAACAATCAAGCAAAAGGAGATTTGAACATACCCGAAGTAATTTCTCGTCTTGATATGTTTTTTTACAGTTACCGTACCGAGTTGCTCAATCGCTACCTCCTTCAACAAAAAGTAGCTCAATTGCCCAATTTGGAATCAGGTGATGCTAACATACTTCTATTTCAGCAGAAAAGTGACCTATTGAAAATCTCGAAACGGGTAAATGACTTATTAAACAACGATCTGCCCACTATAGAGGAATTTCATGATTTGATGCAGGACTTGAAGGCCAAGGAGAAAAACCTTTCCTTCCAAACGCTTGTCCAATTCTATGCCTATCTCCGCAGTTCTTGTTCTTTACTCATTAATGGAGGGCACTTGGACTTCATTCCCACACTTCACGAGATTCATAAGGACAATTTGGAGCGAAGGTATATTCTTGTTAATGGTGAAATCACCCACAGTTCATACCTCAACTTGGTGCAAATCGCCACCCGGGCAAAGGACTATGAGTGGGCATTAAAATTCACAGAAGATTACAAAGCACTGATAATCGGAGGAGACGAAGACAATTTCTTCTATGGCTTCAATATCGCGCAATGCCATTTTGCAGAGGGTAAATTCGAAGAAGCGCTGGATCATTTGCCTGATGCACCCTCAAGCTCTCATTACCATCAAATGGTGCGCCGCCTGGAGCTAAAAATTTACTTTGAATTAAAATCCGACTTGTTGTTGTACAAACTGGATGCGTTCCGAAAGTATATTGAACGCACGGCCCACAAGACCATCGCTGCCAGCTACAGAACCTTGAACCTCAATTTTCTCAATATCCTGCTCCAATTGAGCCAGTCGCCACCAAAAGACAAGGCGCGCTCTGCACTATTGGTAGAGCGGATCGAGGAGAAAAAACTGCTGGCAGAACGCACCTGGCTGCTGGAGAAGGCGCGGGCCTTGGGATAGTTTTTGAATTTTAGGAAGCCGATTTGGGTACACCTATCTTTTTTTGTCCGACGCCGTGGGCCGCTTTTTTTGCCAATCTTTTGCAAAAAAGCGGCCTTTTTGCTTGCATTTATTTCCCAAGTCGCCATCCATCCCACTTTTCTTGAATGCACAACCGCCAAAACTGTCCTTTTCTATGGGGGAAGGAGGGGCACACCTTTGCCTCAACGATTGCGCAATCTAACCCAACACCGCAAACTTTTTCTGACCGGATGAAGGCACAAAAACTACTTTTTTCACAAACTACTTTTTCACACAAAAACACTTTTTAGATGAAACGTTTTTCTTATTTCGGCGCGCTGGCCATCGGCCTTTTTGCAGCAGCCCTAGCTTTCCAATCTTGCCAAAAGGATGCTCTTCAAGTCGCCAATCCAAACGTCCCGAACACGCAGGCTGACGACCGCGCCCCGCTCATTTACGGGGTGAGCGTTTTCTCCGCAGGCACCCCTAGCGAGTTGTACACATTAGATGGAGGCACTGGTGCTATTTTGAACAATGTGCTTGTATTTGTGACAGATCCTTCTGGCGCCCCATTTTTCCTGAATGACCTTAAAGGGGTTTGCATTGTACATGATCAGGTATGGGTAACCACTGGTTTCAATGCCGTAGATGCTTACAGCAACCTCTTGCTGAAGGTAGATCCCGCTACCGGCCAAGGCGGCATTATTTCCCGCAGCGATCAGACGGTTTCGGATATTGACTACGATGAGAATACCAATGCCATATTTGGCTTGGCCAACAACACAAACCGTTTGATGAAGATTACAGACGTTGGGAACAACTGGGGGACCTATACACCCGTCGGTAACATCCTCAATATGGGCGGCTACACGGCAAAGGGCCTTACCATGGTGCGTGATGCTGCCGGAGATCGCATTGTAATCGCTGCTACCATTGCTGCCGGAGGCAATGCACGCGTACTGTCCGTACCTGCCGGAGCTGGCCCAGCGGTTTTCCTTTCCACGATCATCCCTGCCGCTGACCTTGCCGCCGGACACTGCGGCATCGGCTTTGACATTGACCTGGGGACACCGGGCGGTGACGGGGGCGTATTGATCAACCGCAATGCCATTGGTATGGGCCTGAATATTTTTGACTGGGCGAACCCACTTGCCGCCGTCACCCCCAGCGCCTTCTGGGGTGGCAAAGATGTCAACTTTGAAGACTTGTCTTCTGATATTCAGTAACTTGTAGATAAATCACTTCAATATGAAACGTCTTTCTTCCTTTCTATTGCTGCCAATGGGACTATTTGCAGCATCACTTTTCCTGAACGCCTGCCAAAAAGAGGGCCTCTCTACAACCGGGGACGAAATAAACCACCCATCTACTGCTGTTGATCGCGCTGCTGTGTTTTACACCGTATCGGTGTACGATGGCATCAACCCTTCGCATGTAGTAGGGGTGGAAAATGCCACAAACAACATGGTCAGCGATGTCACGGCCTATTACATTGACCATACGGGCAATACCATCAACCTGGATAACCTCAAGGGCATTTGCCTGACCAGTTGGGGGCAGTATTTCGTGACGACGGGCAGTCCTGTGAACCCAAACATGGGACCAAGCCTTTACGACAATGCATTGTTCAAAATCAATCCTCTGACTGGCCAATGCAGTTATCTTTCAACCAACCTTCTACACACGGTGTCGGATCTGGAGTTTGATCCCACTTCGCACAATTTCTATGGGCTGCTCGACAACTCAAATGCGATCATCGAAATATCGAACGCCAATAACAACAACTACGGCGACTACTCCGCCCCTGCTGCCATTACAGGCATCGCTGATGACTACACTTTGAAAGGACTGTCGCTGGTAAGCGATGCCAACGGTCTTTATTTTGTGGGCTGCGCTTCCAGCGTCACACAAGGCGAAGCAGCCAAGTTGTACATCGTGCCTGTCGGGGGTGGCGCAGCGACTTTTCTGAGCAATATTGATGAGTTGGGCGGTTGGGTTGGCGGCCATTGCGGGATCGGTTTCGACCTCCAATACCATGTGATGAACATCAACCGGAACGCATGGATTGTGACTGCCGGGCTCAACTATTTCAAAT
>JACMMM010000055.1 GCA_014379065.1 Saprospiraceae bacterium | reverse complement strand
GCTCGGGTTGGCATGAAAAGGCAATGAGAAAGTAATTGGCAGTCAATTGATACAGTGTGTAATTGCAATCTGCTTTCCACCAATCGCTGGCCATCCCGTTCGTCCTCATTGAATATAATGCAATCGTCCCCCTGATATAGAACGGTACTGTTTTTGTGATGTCAAAAAATACAGATTCAAACTACTTTTAGCACTCGCACCTAAAACAATACGAAATGTACAATCTAACAAACGAACCGGGCATTTTAGAAGGCAGGGCGCTTTTGGAAGCCGGGAAATACGATGAAGCCGTCGCCTTTTTTCAGCAACAGATTGCTAACCAGCCCTCTGGAGAAATGCAGGCTGGCTTGGGCCGGGCCTATTTTATGAAAGAGCAGTACGATTTGGCCGCCAATGCCTATGAAGCGGCCTTACTATTGGATGCGGGCGATATGGAGTGGCGGGAAATGTGGAATCTCTCCAAAAGCAATGCGCTCTCGGAAGTACAGGTGCCCGTTCCCGATATTTTCTATTTTGAAAAGGAAAAATTATTGGCGCAGCCTGTTGTCCCCACGGGTACATTGCCCAAACCCTTGCCTTATACCCCCGACCATGGTTTGCTGACCCGCATTCGCTTGTTTCTGGGCAATTTTTTAGGGGCTATTTTCTCCAGCATCATGGGATTTTTAGCCAAAACGGTGGGTACTTTGATGGGGTATCGGGATAAAATTTGGACCAACTGGTACCGCAGAAATTACATCTTTGGCATCCTCACGCTGGCCTATATGCGGGAGAAACTGAATGCCCACAACCTGCTTTCCACCTATCCCAAAAACACCTTGGTGGGGTTTCAACCAGAAGGCCAAACGCCACCAGAAGGCGTAACGCATTTCCGGACCGCCGACGGGACCTGGAACAACCTAAAAGACCCCAAAGAAGGGGCTGCGGGCACCCGTTTCCCCCGAAATTCGCACAACGATGCCATCAAGCCCGAAACGGGCGAACAGTTGCTTACACCCAATCCCAGAGAAATAAGCCTCAAATTGCTTACCCGTGGGGAGCAAATGAAAGAAGTGCCTTTCCTCAATATGCTGGCCGCCGTGTGGATACAGTTTGAAAACCACGATTGGATCAACCACGGCGAGAATATGCTGAACGAACTGCACGAAATTCCACTGCCCGAGGACGACCCCGCCAGAAAAAAATTCTGGATGGATAAAATGTTCATACCCAAAACGCAGCCCGACCCTACGTATCAAAATGGGAAAGAAGAAACGCCCGTCACGTTTATCAACGAGGTGACGCATTGGTGGGACGGATCCCAGATCTATGGCAGCGACCAGGAAACCGTAAACCGACTTCGCAGCGGCATAGATGGCAAGTTGAAGTTAAACGACGATCTCACCCTGCCAATCAACAGCAAGGGGATAGAGGAAACGGGTTTTGTACGCAATTGGTGGGTCGGGATGACCATGTTGCATACCCTGTTTACCCGGGAACACAATGCCATTTGCGACATGCTCAAAAGCCATAACCCCGACTGGGACGACAACCGTTTGTTCAATGTTGCCCGACTGATCAATGCCGCTATTACGGCCAAAATTCACTCCGTGGAATGGACGCCCGCTATCCTGCCCAACAAAACGCTCGAGAATGCCTTGAATGCCAATTGGTATGGGATGTTGACCAACCTTTTTCACTCCGGGACGCATCGCAAAACAGTGGCGGACATCAACGTGCGCAACCCAGAATTGGGCGGCGTGGTGGGCAACCCCATCAACAAGCATGGTGCACCCTACGGATTGACCGAAGAATTTACCGAGGTTTACCGCCTCCATTCCTTGCTGCCCGAAACGCTCAAGATTAGGACCTTGGCCAACAAAGACCAGATGGAAGAAATACGCTTCCCCGATACCCGGCAGGCTGGGTCCAGAAAATTGACCAAGCGCGTGGGTTTGTCCGACTTGTTTTTCTCCTTTGGAAACCAGGCGCCTGGAGCCCTGGAACTGAACAACTTCCCCAAGTTTATGCAGGAACTCAGCATCCCATTTTTCGCGGTATTCGATATGGGTGCGGTGGATATTATCCGGGCTAGGGAAAGAGGGGTGCCACGCTACAACGAGTTCAGGCGGCAATTGGGCCTGAAGCCCATCAGCTCTTTCGACGACCTGACCGACGATAAGGAAGTGGTGCGCAAAATAACGGAGGTGTATGGCGACAAACCAGAAGATGTAGAGAAACTCGACCTGCTGGTCGGCACTCTTTCGGAAGGGCATCGCCCCACCCAGTTTGGTTTTGGAGAAACCATGTTCCAAATTTTTATCCTCAACGCTACCCGCCGCTTGCAGGCCGACCGTTTTTATACCGATTGCTATACGGCAGAATACTATACCAAGGAAGGTCTGGACTGGATTGATAAAACGACGCTCAAAACCGTGATTCTGCGCCATTTCCCTGAACTGGAAAAAACTGGTCTGGGCAATATCAAGAACGCGTTCGAGCCCTGGGATACGGAAGAAAAACTGGATCCAAACCGGCACCCGTTGCGGGCTTATGACAAGACCTTGAAGCCTGACCCGTGGAAAGGAGATGCGTATAAGGGGTAGCTGTCATACGGTGTTAAGAGCCTATGGTATGAACACAAAAACAATTGATTAAATCTATAATAAAAGTTTTTGCTGCTAATTTGAGTGATCAATCTATGGCTGGGTTGTCCTCCTGACGGGATCTGTCCGCATCAAATGCGCTTTGCCCGAGTACTTGCACTCGCGAGCACTCAATAGGGCAATTACTCGGGCAAAGCGCATTTGATGCGGACAGGTCCCGTCAGGAAGACAACTCACGTTGAGGTATAGATAGGAAGTGGTTAGAAAACTGATCTATTTAATTACTTGATTTTCATAAGAAGATGTGTGCATACACCAAAAGCGGCGTCAATAGCCTCCAAACGTTTCAAGTTGCCACTAAAACAGGAGTGCTTCCAGCGTTAGGCACATTTGCCCGCAACCATGCCGGCGTTTCACGTAACTGCCCCCAACGCTGCCTGATCTGTCCGGCGATGGCCAGCACCAGTTTTTCATAAGGCACTATTTCCAATTCATGGGCCTGGTTGCTGAGTTGCAGGGGAGCGGTACGCATTTCCGCAAGGTAAGGCTCGGCCTTTTCGAGGAATTTATTGCGGTCGTAATTGTACTTGGACAGAATGCTCATTATTTTGATAAAGAGCTGCGAGCGGTGGGTGTCCTCGTTATTGCGGAGGTAGCGCTCGCGGTATTTTTCGAGCGCGGCGATGCGGTCCCAGAGTTCTTCGTCTTTTTCTTCTACAAAATCCAGGAGCACTTCAGCGGCTAAAATGGCGATGTTCATGCCCATTTTGTCGTGCGAGAAGTCCTTGGTTTCGTTGCGGAATTTACTGCTTTTGACTTTTGGCACCATGCCTTCAGGGATGTCAGCGCCAGTTAGTTTCTGCATGATGTAGAGGTAGGCTCCGAGGATGTGCCAAATTTCGCGTTTGGCGTCATGCAACACGTTGAAGCGTTTGTGCTTGGTGGCCATGGCATACACTTCTGCAGCGCCCACCCAATCCTGTTCGTGCATACGGAGGTAAAAGCCGAGTTCAAGGGTATTGAACCAATTGACGCTCCCAACGAGCGCCACGTCAAGGGCTTTTTGGAAACAATCTCTACCGCGCTGATACTGACCGAGATAGACGCAGTTCGCGATTTCCAGGTAATAGAAAATATTGAGCGCGGCGTTGCAAGGATAGGGTCGGGCAATGAAATATTGAATGGCTTCCTTGTGTGTTTTAGCAGCCTCTTGATACTGCGCTTCCATCATAAACATCTTGGATTTCAGGCTATAAAAAGCAATATGGAAAGCATGAGATGGTATCTGCTCCACAAATGGTTCGAACTCGTTCACACAGCGCAGCGCGAGTGCCGCATTTTCGCATTGCAAGGCTCTTTTCTTAATGTACGGCAATGTGATTCTGTTCAATTCAATAAGGATACGTTCTTCCAAAAGCCTCCACCGACTGTGCTCCTGATACATGGAGAGATACAATTCAAAATCTCCAGGGTCGTCGCTTGCAACAGACGCATACTCCATCAATACTTTGGAGGCCTCCACCACAAACTCCGGGCGTGCATATTGCTGCCCGATTTTGAGTAAGGCCTCAGCCGCTCTTTTTGCGCCGTTTTTACAAGCGAGCGGCGCCAATGATTTGGCAGTTGCCATCCATTGATAGCCCCTGATACGGGCATGGTTGAGTTCATCCAACACCTGTTTATCAAAATCAATCATCAAAACCATTTGCTCCAAACAGCGCAGAAGGTCTTTAGCCACTTGCCTAAATTTGGTACGCTCCCCCACCTTGGCTTTGTCAATGGCCTCGGCTTCTGTGCGAAAACTATTGCCCTGCACCACGTGAAAAAGTTTGAGCACGTCGCGGTTGTTCTTCGAGAAGAGGGCCAGCAATGCTTCGTGATTGGGAAGGACTTGTTCCACAAGGGTAACCAGTTCTGTAAGTTCCTTGATCATACGATAGAAGGTGATGCCCGCCTATTTATCCGCTTACGCTTCTGCCTACGCCTCCACCTACGTTAAAACTACGGCGGATAAAAAGGCTACGGCTGATAAAGAGGCTACAGCGGATAAATAGGCGGGCAAATGATGTTATGAAAGCAAAGGTTGCAGCACCACTATTATTAAATCTATAACACTTTTTCGAGGGTATTCCCGAGCATTTTGCGCCCCACCCTCCCATCGGTTTTATACTGTACCCTTCTATCTACTTTAAGGGTTAGAATCGCTCAAAATCTGTAACACTTTTATACCATTATTCCTCGGTTATTCTATCGAACTAATGGCAAAACACGGACATCAATAAGAAAGAACCGATCTAATCGCGAACATGATTGTTCAGCGGTGTTGTTATCCAAATCATTGACTTTCAAGTTTTTATTAGGTTGTGTAAAAAGTAAACAATGGTCGTTCAACGCCAGTATTTATGCTTCATCTGTCGGGATACGCCCTGAGCGCCGCCCAGACATTTGTAACAGAAATCAAATCACCTTTCATTTTACCCGCCATTCATTATGAACAAAATCAACCTTCCACTGCTCCTCGCCTCAAATCAACGACCGGTTTCAAAACAACAGAAACCTTTTTTCTCGGCCCGACACGATTCATGCCTGAAAAGAATAATCATAGACGACGTGAACGCAGGCTAAATGCGGCAGGAGGCGTTTCCTGTCCGCGAACACAGAGACTCTTTCCAGAAAACTGAAAATCAATGTTTTAAACAAAAAACCACTTCATTTTTCCTTCAAAAAAACCGCCAAAAACCTGCTCAACTGTCGGTACTTCCAAGAATCCAGCACCCTCACCTTTGTCTCATCAGAAAAACAAAACAGCATGACACGTTTCGACACACCGCCCTTGACCGGGCAAAACAAAATGCAAACACAGCCCACTGCCTGGGTAAAAACCCGGCTCGAAGGCGCTGACAAGTACAGCCTGACCATCATGGAAAAAGCGAGGCTGCCAACGCAAGCAACGCAGGATTCCGCAGGTTGCGCTTTTGCCAAACTCTCGCTCATGGAAAGCGGGGCGGTGATGGCTTCCTTCCCCGTCATGGGCATGGTATCCGGCACCATCCGCAGCCTGCTGGGAGCGGCCTGGTTCGAGTTGTCATCGCCCTTGAAACTGCCGGCATTTGTATTCGGCTATGACATTGAAATTCCAGCAGGTCGGCACCCCATTGTATTCGTATTGGAAAATTGGGTGGTATTGTTCCGGCCTCAACACGCACATCGGCTATAATCACACCAGGATAGTCCCTCGCGTCGCTCGCGGGCTTCCCCTGCGAGCCGACCGAGGGCATCAAAACACGCTTCATTCGCCCACATATCCAAATGAAACCTGACCTGCCAAGTCCCGTGCTTTCGGGACTGTGGCGGGGAAGAAACCCAAGTACCAAAGGAGATTTCCGGAAAATCCTTGAACAGAGTACGGACGCGGATGCCGAAAAGCGTAGAGAGTAGGCAAAAACACGCTTTTTATTGATTTTTTATTATGAAAACGACTCTTTATTCACTGTTGACATGTGCTTTTATTTTGTCAACTTTTGCGGCAAAGGCAAAGGCGATTCCTATTCCACAATCGGACGGGCTTGGGCCTAAGATCACGATTATTATTGAAATAGGAAGAAAGTCAAAAGGATGTGCAAGATTTGGATTTTGTGACATAACTTTTTCTCTGGATTATAGAAGCGCACCTGCACCCAATGGTGAAAATACGGCCACTGGTAGTGCATGGATGGAGAATGGCAAACTGAAAATAGAATTTGATCGCGCTTCCATGACGAATGCGACTTACCAAACACATTTTGGCAGCGGCTATTTCCAGCTCGAAGAAGATTATGTTTTGCCTTCTGACCTTGCCCAAGCATTAGGAGTTAAATCCTACACCGTAAAAACTGGCAAGTATGCCGTCCCTCAATCAACGAGTGAAAACAGTACTGTGCCAGTAACTTTCTAACTCACCTTACTTGCGGCAGGTAGTGTTACCTGCCGCAAGTATAAAAATGATTAAAATGAATCGCTTTGCATTACTTCTCTTGTCCGCATCTATGATGCTTGCTATCTCCTGTAAATATATCCTGCTAAAATCTGAAGGGGTTAAGCAACCTGCTCTGGAAAGCCATAAATCCTTGTCAAAATTTTTATTGTCAAAGGGCATAGACACTTCAGAAATCCTTTGTTTTAGAGACACCTTTGCATTAAACACCTTTTATAGAACCAGTTTTAAAGTACCCGATGCTCATTTTTTCAATAAAGATAAAAAGTTCGTTGATTATCGCCAGTCTATTAAAGATTGCAATGGAATGGTGTCAGTTTTCATTGAAAACATTGACTCTGTAAATCTAGAACTACCTATAGAAGGGAAGTTTTTAGACGACTACTTAAATAACCTTGTCATAGAAAAAACAGGTCATGAATTCGTGCTGGAGAATCAGGAGTACGATGTATATATGGTCGTCTATTGGGCTAAATATTTGGGGAAAGTAAACAAACGCAAGGTTTATGATTGGCAAGAGTTAGTAAAAAAAGCAAAGCAGAACGGCAAAAGAATAAGAACGCTTTTGGTGAGCGTAGATTATCAAGAGATGTGGGGAATCTCTAAAGACCAAATACCTGAGTTTGACTATTAATTTTTTGATTGTTTTCATCATATTTGTCACTCTTTTACATGACTTAAAAAATGGCAATTCGATTCACATTTCTAGCCCTTGCTATTGCAACGCTGTTTTCCTGCCAAGCTATTATCCGCCATCATTTTGGCATTAAAAACCCCGATATAGAAAAAGAGAAAACTGTCATTAAAATTCTAGAAAAAAATGGAATCAAAAATAATCACTTTGTTCAAAAAGAAAAAATAGATGATGCCTATATTGGATCGTTCCCTAAAATTTATATCTATGACAGAAACGGTTATCAGGTAATGTTATATAACTGTTATGAAATGATAGAAGAAAATTTAAGGGCCTTGGCGGACACTATTCCAGATAAATTGTCTGATGAGCGTTTGAGAGATCTATTTGTTCAAGAAACAATACAAACAGAAGGCAATGATCTTCCTTCAAAAGGTCAATATGATTACGAAGTATTTTTTTATTGGTCTGTATGGCTGGGAAAGTTTAACCTCAAAAAACTACGCACAGCCCAAAAGTCAATTGATGCAATAAACCAAGCTTCCAACAAAAAATTGATATTAATACCTGTGAACTTTGACTTTATCGAAGAAGCCGGATGGACAGAAGAATCGGCTGAAGCAGAACTTAAACTGGTAAGTGCTGCAAACAAAAAGCAATAGATTGAGTGGAAACAATCAATTTAATTTTGGTAAGCCATATCGCCTAAGTGCCAAGCCCCAAGCCCCACCACAACTAAATTATCAAGCTATGAAAACTCAAACGTTCCTGCGGAGCATGGTGCTTTTCTTGGCCTTGCTCTGCCTGCGGCTCCAAAACGTTCAGGCCAGCAACGGCCATCCCAGCGACTCTGCCTATATTTGGATACAGCCCTGGATCGAAACGGCTTACTCGGAGCTCGACCAACTGGAACGTGAGCACTCCGACCGCACCGAACCCCTCCGGATGCGACTCCATGATGTAGACAACACCCTCGCCGACCCGCGCAACCGAACCCCCGAATGCGGCTTTCCATTCTTGTGGGAAAAAATCCAACTGGAAGAAACCCTCAAGGGCCTCGAACAAGAACACGAAATCAAACTGCTCAAACTCCGATACCGCAAGAGCATAGAAATCGTGAAAATGCTCTACGAAAAGATTCTCAGTATGGATCACCACCTGAGCAGCCTCAAAGCACAACAGGGCCTTTCCAACCTATCCAACCCGCACAATTATCCCGAATTCAAAGAGGCCAAGGGCATCATCGAAGATCGCATGAAAAAGAAGTTCAACTTCCAGATGCCCGCGCTCTTTCAGACCAATCCTTTTCTATCGGCAGCTTTCTCTATCGTCGGGCTGGCCGTGGGTGGCGGGGAAGACAAGGAGAAAAAGGTTAATATTGAAAAAATTGCTTGTGTGCTTGATTTCACGGTGCGGATGCACAATGACCTCAACGTGATCTATTACGAAACAGGGTACCTCCACGGTGCCAATCTGACCCTGAAAAAAGATTGCGAGGCCCTGTTTTCCGATTGCGCTCGACAAGTGGGCTACACGATCCCGCTCGTCAGTTGCCGCGACGGTGATGATTGGGAACGGCTTTATTCCATGCTCGACACCTACGTCGCCAAAGCTTTGGGCGAAACTTCCAACAACGCTACGCTAGCCAGCAACACACCAACTGGTTTGCTTGCACCCGACCCCCGCCTACTCGCCCGGGCTACCACCAATCTACAGTTCTCCATTGACCGCGTAGGGCTTTTTATTGAAAAATACAGCAATTTCGTCAGCCAAGGCGGTGAGTACTACAAGAAATTCTCCAAAATCGCGAGCAGTTATGAAAATGAAAAAGCCTGCTCCAGTACGCTACCCGATCAATTCAAACAACTCAAGAACGACATTGACGAAACGCTTGATAAATTCAACAGTGCTTATAAAATGCCCGAAGTGCAAGGCTCTAAACTTAAAGATATGCTCTACGGGACTGCTGTTGATTAAGGCCTTGACTCATACAAATCACTTAATTCTACTTTGGCACTTTAGCCGCGTAGCGGCCTAACGTCGGTAGAAATCACATTCGACCATTGATTCGGAGGTGCAGAGCACCGGAACATTTGGCACAACGTTCCGGTGCTCTGCACCTTATCACCTACTCCTCGATATTATCTACCGACGTTAGGCCGCTACGCGGCTAAAGTGCCAAAGTAGAATTAATAGATTCACACCAATGAAACACACTTTATCACTCCTCCTCGCCATCGCCTTTCTGCCATTGAATGCACAGAACAATGGCCATAATCTTCCCCAGGTCAATTTTTTTGACCCGGAACACGATCCCGTGGCCCTTCGCAGCGACACCACACTCCAACTTTTGGTAAGCGAATATGTGCTAGTCAAATCCGTCAAGGCCCGAATGGGACAAGATTGCCAGATCTTGAAAACCTATAAAAACCGCTCGCCCAATGGAGGGGAAAACCTCCTTTTTGAAGGGATTTATTTGGCCAAAAATCGACAGCGATTCACGCTCTCCGTATCCTTGACACCCGATGCCCAAGGGCGGTTTTATTATGCTTCATCGCAAGCCTTGGTGTGCTCTGCCCCAGGCTGCAACAATTGTAGCATCGCGAACGGCAATTGCGTTGGTTGCTGCTCTAGCGCCAACGGAAATGCGGTATCTCTCCCCTCCCCGCTGTTGAAAGTGCAAACAAATCTGGACGACTAACACCATGAGAACCATCCTGCCATTTTGCCTGTGTTTTTTCTCCTGCTATTGCTTCGCACAACGGTTGGCATCTACTGCAGATGGATTTTTTGACCCTACACGCGACCCTGTAGCCACTATGGTCAATG
>JACMMM010000552.1 GCA_014379065.1 Saprospiraceae bacterium | reverse complement strand
TCCTTGTTGGATATTGGATATTCCCTTGGATATGCCTTGTTGGATATTGGATATTTTCTCGGGTCAAATCTTTGCCCGTTTCGCGGCATTTTCCAACTCTTTTTTTGAAAAAACAACAAAATCCCCTTTTTCGGGGAGAAGGAAACCCTTGTTTCAGAGGATTGTATGAGGGGCAGTGGGGCGGCCACCTTTGCATCATCAAATCAATCACAAATTGTTCAACACTAAAATCTCGATAAGATGAAAAACACCCACACCGCCTCCAACAATTTTTTCGGCGGCTTTTTGCTCCTCGGTCTATTGGGCACTTTCCTCGTGTCCTGCGACTGGGATTCCTTGGCCCATCTGTGCCAATCCTTTGAACACGAATGGCAAAATTTCATGCTCAAAATGTCAGCAGTGATGGGGCAACCACACCGTGGTAATTGGTAAAAATTTTCAAAACGTACATAACACTCAATCTTTATCACATCAAAATTTTCAAACACAATGAAACAGATCAAATTTTTCACCCTGACCCTCTTTTTCTTTTTTGCTGCATTAGCCGCAACATTTTCGCAAAGCAGCACGGAAACCACCATCCGCAAAGCTTACGCCGCGCTTGAAAGCCACGACTACAACACTTTCGCCAGTCTTTGTGCAGACAATTATGTTGAACTTGGACTTGCGCCCATGCCCATCAAAGGTGCTTGGAACGCCATTGAGCAGTACAAAGCATTCTTTAACGCTTTCCCGGATTTGAAATTCAAAATCGGCAGCGTTGCGCCCGCAGGCAACAACCGTTATTATCTTGACGTAACGGTGACGGGCACCAATACCGCTCCGTTCATGGGTATGCCTGCCACAGGAAAATCTATTATGGTGCATGACATGGACATCGTGGAGCTCAACGCAGCAGGAAAGTGCATTTCGCACTGGAGTGCAAACTCGGCTGGAGCGCTCATCCAAATCGGTTACGGCTCGCTCACCAATCCCAGCACTGCGGTCGTCATGGATGTTTATGGCAAATTTGGCCAAGGCGATGTGCCTGGCATCCTTGCCAACAGTACCGAAGACATCGTTTTTGAGATCCAAGACCGAATGTTTGATTCAAAAGCGCGCTCCTTCAAAGGCAAAGCCGAGGTGGGCAAATTCTTCCAGGAACTGGGCAGCAAATTCCAGTACACCAAATTCCAACCAACACGCTTTGTCGCTGATGGCGACGACGTGTTCATCCTGATTGACGCAGAGTACAAACTCGCTTCGACAGGGAAAACCTACGCTTCTACCTACACGCACCACTTCAAAGTCGTGAACGGAAAGATTGCCTACTTCCGTGGCGTAGACGACTTTCAAATGACAAAATAGCAATTTAGGACGGGTGAAAAGCCGCCGGATTGAGTGCAAACCATCCGGCGGCCCTTATCCCATTCAAAACGGATGGCCGTTTTCCAATAAACCACCACAAATTCATTTCTGAACACCTCTGAACAGATTTTGAGCATATTTTGGCCTTGCGGCTGGACAATGCCGGGCCGAACCTTTGTACAGTCAAAACGAAGCATGTAATGAAAAACCGTTCTTCGCAACCCATCTGTTTTTTTGCTTCCATAGCGGTCTTCCTTTTTTTGGCGGCCTGCTTCAAAAGCAAGCGATTCCTTTGAATGTACCCCGGGACTCCGTTCCGGGAGTATCACCGGAACGGAGTTCCGGGGTACATAAAAAAACAATCTTTTCAACTCTCAACTTTCTCAACACAATGAAACAATCTAAAATTTTCGCACTCCCCATTTTTCTCTCTTTGTTCTCCATCTCTCTTTTTGCGAACAACGAATACCCAACTCCTATTGACATCGTGAAGACCTACTTCACTGCTGTTGATGCTGGCAATTCTACTGAAGTAGAAAAACTGTTAACCGACAATTTCCAAGCGAATGCCCCTTTCTCTCCACAGGCGCTTCCAAAACAAGCATGGCTGGGTGTCGGCCAAGGATTCAAGGCTGCCTTCCCGGATATGAAGCACGACATCTTGCAGTATATCGAATCGGGCTCCACAGTCGTCGTGAAGGGTGTTTTCAAAGGCAAAAACGATGGCCCGATGATGGGCAACCCTGCGACTGGCAACAACGTGTCACTTCCGTTCACCTCAATTTTTGAATTCGACAAATCCTGGAAAATCAAATCGCTTGATATCCAGTTCGACCAAAAATCAATGGAGGCTCAGCTGATGGCTGGCCTGCCCAATCCAGTAGCCGGCGCCGAGGCCACGGTGCGCGGTATCATGGCTGCTGCTGATGCTGGCTACGGGGAAAAGGTGGTTTCGTTCTTTGCAGCGGATGCAAAACACTATTTCAGTGGGCAGCTCAATACCAACGAGGAATTGAAAATGCGGGTTGCGGCTTTCAAAGCTGGATTCCCGGACATCAAGCGCTCTCTGGACGAGATCATTGTACAGGGCAACACCGTCACCATCAGAGGTTGGCTCACGGGCACAAACACAGGTGTTTTTATGGGTGCTCCAGCCACCAACAACCAAATCAAGGTATCGGTCTTGGGCGAGTACAAACTCAACAGCGCAGGTAAGGTCACCGAAGCCTGGGTAGAATTGGACCGGGCGACTGTGCAGATGCAGTTGACAGACGGCTCGGTCGCAAAAGGCAAATAAACGAATCTGCATAGTTGTGTGGCACAGCTCGATGCTATTTCACACAACTATGTTCTGTCTTATTCTCAACAATTCGAAAAACATGAACACAGTAATCAAGCCAATACAATCATAAAGTTTCTTTTTATGAAAAACCTACTTCTAACCCTTGGTTGCATTGCGCTGGCATTTTTACCCGCTTGCACTAACAATTCAAAAGAAATGGAACGGCAATCCAAAATCGAAGCAAACAAAGCTCTGGCCAAAAAATGGATCCTCGAAGGCTGGAACCAAAACCGCAACAGAGAGGTCGTTGCCGACGTGTTTGCCCAAAATTGGGTGGACGGCAATCCGACTTTCCCCGACCAGCCCAAGGGTATCGAAGGCGCGATGTACTACGTCGAGGTCTACCGCAAAGTTTTTCCGGACATTCAGTTTGCCCTCACGCATATTATTGCTGAAGAGGACATAGTAACTTTTCGCTTCACGGCTGAAGCTACACACAAAGGTGATTTCATGGGAATTCCGCCCACGGGCAAGCGGGTCAAATTTTCGGGCATCGTGATCCACCGCATTGAGAACGGGCGTTTTGCTGAAAGTTGGAACGAGATTGACCTGCTCGGCGTCCGGCAACAATTAACAAGTTCGGAAAACTAATATTTCCTTCCACCAAATAAGGGTTCGCCCCCTCAACTTTCTCAACCCTCAACCTTCTCAACCCTTCTCAACCCTCAACCCTCAACCTTCTCATGGCAATCAACATCTTCCAACCCTTCATAAACCCAGTTTCCAAAGAAACCTTCCAATACGAAAAAGCTGATGCCGAATCCTGTGTCATGCGTTGGCGGGTGGAACCGGGCGGTTATGTGCCGCTCGAGCATATACACCTGAAGCAAGATGAAACCTTTGAAGTCCAGCAAGGCGAAATCCGCATCCTGCTGGATGGCAAAGAACACATTGCTAGGGCAGGAGAAGCCATTACCGTCCCCGCAGGCGTGGCACATATTGCTTACAACAATACCGACACAGCGCTCGAATGTCGGGTCACTTACGCACCCGGCTTGGATTTGCCGCAGTTTATGCAATGTTTTGGCGGGGTTTTGCTCGATGGCGAAATCAACCCTAAAACCGGGGAGCCAAACATACCTAAACTTGGGTTTTTCCTCCGGCACATGAAGGCCCAATGCCTTACACGCCCGACACAATTTCCTGCTTGGAGTTTTAATTTCGTGCTCAACATGTTTTACTTCGTCGGGCTGATGCGCGGTTGGAAGAAGGATTTTGTGCGATACACAACATGAAAAACTATGTTTGACCTTTCTTTCACAATAAAATTCTTTTCAAAATGAATCAGAAAAACATTTTCACGGGCATCGCCGCTGTTCTCGTGCTTCAGGGCATCCTTTTTTACACCATGGGCGACAAGGTCGTCGCTGATGTTTATCCAAATTTGGATGAGGGTGGAGCCAGTGCTACCCACACCATGATGACAGTGGTTGCCATGTTGAGCATTGCGCTTGGGTTGATCACCTATTCCGCTCGTAATAGTGCAGAGGTACTCTGGGCATACACAGTAGGGTATGGTTTGATCTTGCTAAACACTTCGAAGCACAGGTTCATGGACAATGTCAATGTGCCGATCCCTGCAATGGTTATCCAACTTGGCATCGTGTTGCTTTGCGGTTATCTTTGGTATCAGCAAAGTCAAAAGAAATAGGCATGGTATCGAGCCCGCTCTTACAGACCTATAAGGGTTTTCAAAAATGCGGGAACTGCACGGTCTGGTGCTGAGCGGTAAAATCAAAGGCTTTGGTGATTTTCGCTCACTGATTCACCTTTCTATGCTTTGGGTAAAGCATCAGGAAGTGCAGCGTTCCATAAGCCCTCCCTTTTTTGTAATGCGGATGCTGGCTATGACTGGGCGGGTAATTGGTTACAAAATCATATAATTATTCCAAGAAAGGGGGCCAGCGTGAAGCGTAAAAATTTCACTTTTCGGTGGCGTTTTCGCTGGGTTTTACTGGGCGTAGGGAGATCGCTATTGGAGGCTTTCGATTTTTTGCCTACTTGAATAGATATTTTTAATACGCTATTCATAAGGAGCGTGTGTTCCTTGGCTATTCGTGGGTCATCCACCCAGACCATTACTTCGGAGTTGAATTTGTGCGAAAGTTTTTCCAGATTGTAACTGCCAATGGTCGAGATATGGCCATCTATGACCATGGCTTTGGTATGGAGCATTTTGCTGCCTCGATACTCCCATATTTCTATCCCTGAACGCAAGGCGCGTGCGCGACGGTTTAAATAAACCGCTTCTTCAATGGGCAGGTCATTGGTGTAGCTGGAATTTGTAACGAGGCGGATTTTTACCCCTCGTTTAAGGCATTGTTTCAACGCCTGACGCCAGCGACGGGTTGGAACGAAATACGGATTTTCAATATCAAGGGTGTGTTGTGCTTTAGAGACCAGCGCAATCAATTCATCCGTGGCCTGCTGGTCTTTGTGCGCGCGCCACTGGTGACGGCCTTTTCGCCGTTGCTTATAGGTGTAGTTATCGTGGATGAAATGTACGGGTTGAGCGGCCTTTTTAGATCCTGCATCCCATTTCTTTTTGCCAACGGTCGCGAGATGAAGCCTTTTTTGTACGGTATCGGGCGCGCGCTCCAGCACTCCCTGCCAGCACAGCCTTTTCTCGTCTGTCAAGGAGCCGTCTTTACGGGCGCTCAGTTTCGGATTGTTCCACAATACGTCAAAGTGTCGGTGGGCCTGCTGCACGGCGCTGTCGGAAACAACATACACCTCGCGATCCAAAAAATTGCTTGTTGAGTCGAGTAAATAGTATCGTTCTGCAAGGTTCCTGCCCCCGACGATCAGCGTGTGCATGTCGGTAATGAGCATTTTCCCATGCATGTGTTCAATGATGGTTCGAAATTTCAGCCAATTTCGTATATTGAATACCTTTGTGTGTACACCTCGCTCTTCTAAATATCTCAACAGGCAATCGGGCAAGTGATTGTCAAAATCATCTAGTAACAGCCGAACCGATACGCCGCGTTCAGCCGCATCAATCAGCAATTGAAGGGTGGCAAAGCCTATTGCATCGTTTTTGAGGGCATAGGTGGATAGGCAGATTTCTTTACGAGCCTGGTGGATAAGATCGTAGCGGCATTGTAGTGCTTCCCGCTCCTGGCTCAGGATTTGGTAAATGTTGGGGGGCTGGGCATGGAGGATTGGCCCAGATGAGAAGAGTGAAAGGAGAATAAGATGGGCGAAATATCGCATATTGAATGGGTTG
>JACMMM010000054.1 GCA_014379065.1 Saprospiraceae bacterium | reverse complement strand
TACGAGATCGCAGGGAGTTGGATGTATTCCACTTCGTCTACATAGGCCAAATAAGTAGC
Source organism: Saprospiraceae bacterium (assembly GCA_014379065.1). Classification (GTDB taxonomy): domain Bacteria; phylum Bacteroidota; class Bacteroidia; order Chitinophagales; family Saprospiraceae; genus M3007. Next base: position 5,183 of record JACMMM010000054.1, on the reverse strand, counting down.
ATCGGCGGCGTAGAAGTCAATGGCGCCGAAATTGCCAGTGTAAGCCCAAGCACGGAGTAAATTGTTATTCACAAACAACTTGGCCAAGTTATTGTCCAAATCCACAATGATTTTTATTGGGAACCATTGATTAAAGGGGAAGCTGTCAGCTGCTGCGGGGAGCGGTGAAACCTGATCAACCACACCTGTAGCACGGAAATACACTTCGGTAGCGAAGTTAGTGGATGGTGGATTTGGAGGAATGTTCTGAGTAATTTGGATATTAAAGTAGGCCGCTTTGCCCGTAGGAATGTAGTATTTCCAAGTAAGGCTGTAACGTCCTGTGGTTTTATCGGCGAGCTGAAGTACTTGGTCGTCGTTCTGGATCACTTTCATGGACTTAGTGCCGTTAGAGGCAAAATCGGAGGAAACTTCTGCGCTTACGGCGTTAGTAGGCGCGTCATTTAGATCCCAAGGAATCCAGTGGTTGGATTGAGGACTGACGTTGCCTATGTTATACGTTTCAAAGTCGTCGCAGATAATGCTGTTTGGGTTGAGCGCACAGGGCAATACACAAGCGGAACAGGAGTTGAAACAAACGGCCGGGAGGACAATATCCGCCGCGCCCACTGTAAGGGTGCGGTCATAGCCACCTACTGTAGGATTGAGAACACCACAGGCCGCGAGCGGAAGGCCATTTTCTCTGTTCGCCGGGTTCGGGCCGTTGATGAAGCGATAGAGGTAATTACCGCTAGCCAACGGGACAGTGTAAGACCAAATACCGGCGCCCTCATTGACCATCGGGGCTGGAGTCAGGTTATTGATCGTGCCGATAATCCACATACCAGCAGGATTTACATTGATTAGGGCAGTATTTACTTTCACTGTCACGTTCTGAACAGGTGCCACATAATCATACATTTGGATGTCGTCCAGCTTCCAGCCATACTCCCAGAAACCTTCCCAGCGGAATTGGACCCACACTTGTGCTTGGCCATTGGCAGCAGGGATTGGCATTTCAGTCAAAATGTCGGATGGCACGAGTCCGCCTTGGCCTATACCATAGGAAGGCTGATTGTCAAATATGTCATAAGCAGTCCATGTGGCCCCTCCATTTGTACTAATGCGCACCTGTGCAGTAGAGCCTGTGAAGTCCGCAAACTGGCTGTGGAAGCGCAAGCCCACATTAGCGTGTGCAGAAGCATTGATCGGGCCATAGGTCAGGGTCGCATCGTGCGTGAAACCATTGCCATTTAGATCAGAGTCGAAAAAAGCAAAGCCATCATTCGCAGTGGGTGCTGAAAATGTTGGAGGCGCGGTGGGAGTAAAGCCCATAGCGTAACCCGGGATAACAGACCGGTTCCATACTTGGGGGCCTTGGCCTACATTGGCAGAAGTCCAGGCATTGAATGCTGCCTGGGTACCAAAGGTTTCAGACCAGAACTGAGCAGACACGCTCAAAGTGCTGGATAAAAGAAAGAACACTGCTATGAGGTTCCGAAAAGTCATTGTTTTTGCCATGAGAGAAAAAATGAGTTAGGTTAACAGTAAACATGATTGTGTTTGAACCGCCAAAATTCAGGAAAAGAATTCGGACGGTTTCCTATTGTGGTATTGAATTTTGCCAAAAGGCGGCTTTTAATAATAATTACGGGCGTTGAACCGCCCGAGCATTCATCACCCGGAACCAAATGGGAGGTATCATTGCAATCACGATGCTCGTTGGATAACCATAAGGTAATTGCGGGCTTTCGTCTATATGCCGTAAGATTTGGTATTTGCGCGTTGACTTGAAGTGGTGGTCACTGTGGCGTGTGAGTTCATAGAGGAAAATACGCCCCAATTCGTGGTCACTATTCCACGAATGGTGCGGTGATACAGGTTCAGGCCGACCTGTCGGCAGTATCTTACGGCGCAAGCCGTAATGTTCGATGTAGTTTACGGTTTCCAGGAGTAAGAAACTGATAATAGCAATGCTAATAGCTCCCAAAAATGCGTGCCAACCCAAAAGAGAAAAGATAGCCACAAGCCAAATCACTTGGTAGCTGGAGTAGCGCAACATTGCATTGTCCCAAGATGTTGCGGCCTGATTTGTTTTTGCCAATCGTTCGCGCTCCAAAGCCCAAGCGTTCTGCCAGCCGCCCAAGACTGAGCGCAGCCAAAATCTAAACACATTTTCGCCTAATCTTGCTGAAGCAGGGTCATCATCGGTCGCCACATTTTTGTGATGGCCTCTGTTATGCTCCACAAAAAAATGTTGATAGAGCGCCGGAAGGAGCATGATTTGTGCCAATACCTGCTCGGCGGCATTGGGCCTGTGGCCAAGCTCGTGCGCCACATTGATGCCGCAAGTGCCTACTACTATGCCAACGCTGAGTGTTAGACCAGTTATTTCACCCAGGCTAAGTGTCTGTGCCGCCAAGGTCCACAGATACCAGCCCACGATGCCGAAGAGCAAGGGAGCATTGGCGTACAACAGCCAATCAAAAAAAGTCCGGCTTGCCCGATCGTCTTCTTTGGCTTTTGGTACATTCTCGATTGATTTCGGTGTATAAAGTTCAATGGCTGGAAGTATCCCAAATACCAAGACCACCGTCAGCCATGACCATGCTCCTTGCCAGGTCAAGCCCAACAGGGCGCTGGCGGGTACGAGATAAGCGATGAGATATTTTAGGTCCCTCATGTTATTGGTGGATTTGGTTATTGGTGGATTTGGTTATTTGTTGTGCCAGAGCTTGGTATTTGTGCTTTCCTAAGGCTGGCACAAATACCAAGCTTTGGCACTACAAATAACCAAATCCACCAATAACCAAATCCCCTCTATTCATCCAGGATTTTCCATTGCAAAGCGGCTTTAACGAGACCGGCTGTGTTGCGAGCTCCTAGTTTAGCAAGCAAAGCGGCCCGATGGCTTTCTACGGTTTTTTCAGAGAGGAATAATTGAGAAGCGATTTCTGGGGTAGTGCGTTCGTCCATGATAAGGTGCAGCACCTCGCGCTCCCGGCGGCTGATTTTAGGTGGCTCTTTGGGTGCTGCGGCGCCTGCCCGGTGGTGCATAAGGCCGCGCATTACAACATCGGTCACTTCTTTGCTAAAATATGTTTTGCCGGCAGAAAGGGTGCGTATGGCATGGCAGAGTTCGGCTTTGCCCGTGTTTTTCAACACATAGCCTTGCGCCCCCAGACCGAGCATGGCGGATATGTAACTTTCCTCGCTGAGCATTGAAAGCACCAGGATTTTCAAATCTGGGAGATCAGTGCGGAGTTGTTTGCAAACCTCAAGGCCCGATTGGTCGGGCAGGTTGATGTCGAGCAAAAGTACGTCAGGAGGGTCGTGGGCTACTTGACGGAGTGTCTCGGCAGCCGTGGTGGCTTTGCCGATGAGCGAGAAGTCAGGCTCGCCCACCAATAGGCTTTCTACGCCTTCAGCAAACATAACGTGATCGTCGGCGATAAAAATACGGATCATGGCGGGATAAGACGTTGGACTTTAGACCATTAGACTTTGGACTTTCAAAACGCGGTCAAAAATACAACTAACGGCGAAACCACATAGTTTTTAAAAACCTACGAGGTCTGAAGCCGTTTTACCTTTGCTGGCCAATCTCAAACGCTACCTCCACGAATCCACTATTTAACAAATCCACGAATCCACCACACAATGGACTTCCGCATCGAAAAAGACACCATGGGCAAAGTGCAAGTGCCGGCCCACGTTTATTGGGGCGCACAGACCCAGCGTTCCATCGAAAACTTCAAAATTGCCCGCGAAACCAATCGGATGCCCATCGAGATCATTCGGGCATTTGCATTTTTGAAAAAAGCCGCCGCCCTCACCAACTTCGAGGCAGGGATCTTGCCCAAGGAAAAATGTGCGCTCATCGGACAAGTGTGCGACGAGATTTTAACAGGCAAGTTAGACGACCAGTTTCCACTCGTGGTATGGCAAACAGGCTCTGGGACTCAGAGTAACATGAATGCCAATGAGGTCATTGCCTACCGTGCCCATGTAATGAATGGCGGCCAACTTAGTGACGAACAAAAGTTTGTACACCCCAATGACGACGTGAACAAAAGCCAGTCGTCCAATGACACCTTCCCCACGGCCATGCATATCGCCGCCTACCAAATGCTTGTGGAGGTCACGATTCCTGGGCTCGAAAAACTCCGCGACACCCTTCAGGCCAAGTCAGAAGCCTTCATGGATGTGGTTAAAATCGGACGTACGCACTTCATGGACGCTACGCCGCTCACGCTGGGGCAGGAATTTAGCGGTTATGTAGCCCAACTGAACCATGGACTGCGCACCGTGCGCAATTCGCTTGCCCATCTTTCCGAACTTGCGCTCGGCGGCACAGCAGTCGGCACAGGCATCAATACACCAAAAGGATATTCGGAAAACGTGGCAAAACATATTGCAAGTCTCACGGGTTTGCCTTTCATCACCGCGCCCAACAAATTTGAATCGCTCGCTGCACACGACGGTATCGTGGAAGCCCACGGCGCACTCAAAACCGTAGCCGTCAGTCTGATGAAAATTGCCAATGACGTGCGGATGCTCTCTTCTGGACCGCGCTCCGGCATTGGTGAAATCCACATTCCGGACAACGAACCCGGCTCCAGCATCATGCCCGGCAAAGTCAACCCCACACAGTGCGAGGCGCTTACAATGGTGGCGGCACAAGTGATGGGCAATGACGTTGCCATCAACATCGGGGGTTCCAACGGCCACTTTGAACTGAATGTGTTCAAGCCGGTGATGATTTACAATTTCCTGCACTCCGCCCGACTCATTGGCGAAGCTTGCGTCAGTTTCAATGACAAATGTGCCATTGGAATCGAACCGCTGCGCGACAACATTGCCAAACACGTGAACAATTCGCTGATGCTCGTAACGGCGCTGAACACCAAAATTGGGTATTACAACGCTGCTGCCATTGCGCAAAACGCGCACAAAAAAGGCATTACTTTGAAGGAATCTGCGCTCGAATACGAATTACAGGGGCTTGATTTCAAGCACATGACCTCAGAGCAGTTTGATGCATGGGTGAGGCCGGAAGATATGGTGGGGTTTTGAACCATGATTTTCTTGATTTGGAAGGATTATCCATGATTTTCGCATTTGCGAGATCAAAAAAATCCTGGATAATCCTTCCAAATCAAGAAAATCATGGTTCAAAAAGCCACTCCGCCGCCTTGGGAAAT
>JACMMM010000053.1 GCA_014379065.1 Saprospiraceae bacterium | reverse complement strand
GATTGGGCAACCAACACCAATTTGATACTAAGATTGTAGCGAACGGAGTGCCTCAGCCCACTGTTCCGAATGACTTGGCCATTGCCCCGGATGTTTCTGTTGAAATAATCTATTTTGTACAAGGGCTTCAAATCGGGCAAAATACAGTTGACTTTGACCTCACCAATGTAGATGGCCAGGGAGACGACGATATGCCGGGCAACGACACAGGCAGCATTACATTTGCTATCAACCCAAATGGGTTCCCGGTGCAATTGTTTTTTAGCCCGAACCAAAATCCAGAACAGAGTCACTGGGAAGTTTGGGATGAGCAGAACAACGTTGTCGCGTCTGGTGGTCCCTACCCCGAACCCTTTGGCTTTTATGCTGAGCAACTGTGCCTTGAAAAGGACAAATGTTATGTATTCCACTTGTTCGACTCGGCTGGCGACGGCATGGACGGTGGTATTGTAGACATTTTCTCGCCTTTTGGAGGCTCCTACTGGACTTATATGGGCGGAAACTTTGGCACTGAAATAACAGCGCCTTTCTGTACACAAGAACTGTGCGCAGGCTTCCTCGTGGATGCAAAAGTGGAATGCCCCGCGCCCAACAATGGCAAATTAACCGCCTTGCCGATTAACGGCACGGCACCGTTTCAATTCAGCCTTAATGGCTTAGATTTCCAACCAGACCCCGTGTTTTCCAATTTGAGTAGTGGCTTTTACACCTTACTCTGCGTAGATGCGAATGGTTGTAGTGCGGAAAAATTGGTTGAATTGTGTCCGGTATCTGCTGCTGCCGAACCAAGCCAATTGCGCAGCCTAAAAATATCTCCAAATCCTACCAGCGGCATGGCCAACATCGAATTACCAGCCCTTGAAGGAGAGCAGTCTCTTGTGTGCCAAGTGTTTGACTTGAAAGGCCAACTGGTTCAGACCGCCCGTCTCGTCCGCTGGGACAATACCCTGCGCGGCATGGTCATTTTGGACAATCAGCCAGCGGGAACATATTTCCTCCGGGTCAAAGGGCTGGTGCGACCCTTGACGGCGAAATTGGTGAAGAAGTAGCTTGATTGATGATTGACGAGTACATGATTGTTGATTTTTGATGTAATGGGCGATTTTATGATGGACGATGGCTATACATCAACCATTGTCAATCTTACTTCCCCTCAAAAATCAACAATCATGTACTCGTCAATCATCACTCAAAAAAACATCTTTCAATTAATACTTCCTGTCTGGCCTCTATTTGGGGTTGGACATTGAGTCGAACCCCAAATTTTTACATCCACTAAAAATTTAACACTTTTCGCGTCGATTTTTTTGAACGCACTCAAAACTTGGCACGGTTTTCGGAAAAGACATAATCAGAAAGGGCTAACATTTGATTGGTTAATTGTTTTCATGGTTATGTTGTGAGCCGCCCAGTCGAAAAGACTGGGCGGCTTTATTTTTTTACATTTGCCACACCGAAAAAGCGAACCTGACTGCCAACAGGTAGTAACACCATGCCGAAGCCGCTCAAAACATTCATCATCTACGCTCGCGAGGATACCGTTTTCAAGAATGAACTCCTGCGCCAACTCGCCCCATTCGCCCGAATGGGCCTCCTCGAAAAATGGGACGACTCGGACATTCTTCCCGGCGAAGAATGGGAAAAAAGCATCGAGAATGCCCTCGAAGCCAGCCATATCGTACTCATGCTCGTGAGTGCCGACTCGCTTTTCTCTGAATTTATCCAACGCAAAGAACTCAAGAAAGCCCTCGAACAAAAGCGCGAGGGCCTTACCTGCGTCATCCCGATTTTGGTGCGCGATTGTATGTATGACATGGCCGAGGGCATTCATGACTTGCAAATGCTGCCACTACACCCTGTTAATCGGTCGCTGACTCCCGTGGACGATCTTGCTACTTGGGGTAGCCGGGCTTCGGCTTGGGCCGCTGCGTTGCGACAACTTCGTGAGGTGGTGAATGAGCTGCATGCCCGTATTGAAGATGAGGAGAAAACCCTGCGAGAAAAAGTGGAAAAACTGGCTGCGTTGGCCGCCGAAGCACAAAGGGCAGAGGAGGCTAAAGTGGCGAATGCCATGGCCGCTAAAGAGGCAGAGGCTCGGCGCGAGAAGAACGCCAAACTCCAACGCAGCAAAGATGAAGCCGCTTGGAAGGTAGCGCTTGAACTCGATTCACTGGAAGCGTATGAAGATTACATAGATAAATATAACCTTCATGAAGCGGAAGCGCATGAGCAGATTGGCAAATTGATAGCATCGGAAGCAAAGCTGAGGGCAGCGCAAAAAGCAAAAGCAAAATCTGCGCGTTTGGTCGTCGAAGCCCAACCGGAGAAGCTGCCCGATGGCGGCAAGGCGGCAATTGTTGCTCAACCTGTTACCACCGATAAACAGGCCAGCTTTTTGGATGCAGCTACTGATCTCCTGGGCGATGCGCTATTTGATGCATACGATACTGCCAAGGCCGTTGCCACTGTGGTTACTGAAAAAACTGAAGAAATTACAGGATGGAACTCAGACCCTTTTGACAGTCTTATGGTGCCCATCAAAGGCGGCACTTTCGACATGGGGGACACTTTTGGGGATGGAGGTTCAACAGAAAAACCTGTCCATAAAGTTACTCTACGAGATTTCCACATTTGCAAATACCCTGTGACACAAGCGCAGTGGAAAGCCATCATGGGTGACAACCCTAGCCATTTCAAAGGGGACGACCTGCCTGTAGAGAAAGTTAGCTGGGATGATACACAGGGTTTCATCAAAAAACTCAACGAAAAAACGGGCAAAAAATACCGTTTACCCACTGAATCAGAATGGGAATATGCTGCCAAAGGTGGAACGATTTCGAAAGGCTTCAAATATTCTGGTAGCAATCAATTGGAGGAAGTAGCGTGGTTTGTTGAAAATTCCAGCTCAAAAACCCATCCGGTAGGCCAGAAAAAGCCAAACGAACTCGGTCTTTACGACATGAGCGGCAATGTGTGGGAATGGGTAGAAGACGACTGGCACGGAAATTATAATAGCGCACCGGATAACGGATCAGCGTGGGTGGATAACCCTCGTGGCTCGACCCGCGTGTTTCGCAGCGGCACCTGGCTCCGTGAGGCGCAGTTCTGCCGTGTGGCTTATCGCTACCACAGCGCGCTGGACAACCGTAGCAGCCATATGGGCTTCCGCCTCGCCCTGTCCCTGCAGTCAGTTGGTTAGCCCATTCCAGCTTACCTGTGAGCAAAGCTCGTTGGCAAAAAAATGTGAGGGAGGTAAATGACGAACCTTCCAAGGGTAGCGTCCCAAATTTGACAGCTTTTTAAAAGTTGTCAAATTTTTACAATGGCGGCCAAATATTCACCTCCGCCTCCAGCCTCACCCCAAACCCCCTCTCCACCGACTCAATAATCGCCTCTGCCAGGTTTTTTACCTCCTCCCCTGTTGCTCCCCCATAATTCACCACCACCAGCGCCTGCCGCTCGTAGCAGCCCGTATTCCCCACGCGCTTGCCTTTCCAGCCGCATTGTTCGATGAGCCAGCCAGCAGGGATTTTCACCCTTCCTTCGGGCAGGGGGTAGTGCGGTGCTTGTGGGTGCGTGGCGAGGATGCGCTCCAGTACCGAGCGATCTGTTTCCGGGTTTTTGAAGAACGAACCGCAGTTGCCAATCTTGGCAGGGTCAGGGAGTTTTGAGCTTCGGATTTGCACCACGGCGCGACTGATGTCGGCGATGCTGGGAGAAATTATCCCATTGGATTCCAAGGTTTTAGAAACATCGCCGTAAGTTGTATTCAAACGGTGCGGGGCTTTGGTCAAAGAAAAAACGACGGAAGTAATGCACCATTTCCCCCTCTCTTCGCGCTTGAAAATGCTGTCGCGGTAGCCGAATCGGCAGACTGAGTGGTTGAAGGTTTTGAGTTTTCCGGTCGTCAGGTTGAGGGCATTGAGGCGCACAAAAACATCCTTCAATTCTACTCCATACGCCCCAATGTTTTGGATCGGTGCAGCACCCACTGTGCCGGGGATGAGGCTCAGATTTTCTACGCCACCGTAGTTGTTGGCCACAGCCCAGAGCACAAATTCGTGCCACACTTCGCCACCACCGACTTCCACCCAGACCTTGTTTTTGAACTCGCGGATGACTTGGATTCCGCGCAGGTTGTTTTTCAAAACCAATCCTTCTACATCCTGGGTAAAAAGGACATTGCTGCCCCCGCCGAGTAGGAAAATAGGTTGAATCCCAGCGCGCAGTCCAGCCCGCAAATCATCTACGCTGGAGATTTCGGCAAAATGCTCGGCTTTTATGTCGAGGCCGAATGTGTTGTAGGGTAGGAGGGAGACGTTTTGGAGAATTTTCATGTTTTATGTACGCCGGAACTCTGTTCCGGTGTTTGGCATTGTTTGCAGCGGAACGGAGTTCCGCTGTACTACTTAAACAAACATTCCGCCTGCCGCATCAGCAAATCAACCTGCTGCACATCGTAGTCGTCATAGCCTTTGCTCCAGAGGATACGAATTTTGTCGAGTTCATTGCGGCGTATTTTTTTCAATGCCTCAGGATTGAGCGGATATTGAGCATGAAAGATAGAAGCATCGTTGTCGGGGCTGAAAACACCGTCGTCGGCGATGGCGTTTTGCAGTTCAAAAATGGTACCGTCCATGAATTTGAGTGTGGCAACGCTGTTTTTTTCCAAGCGGCCAAAGGCTTTGCGGGCATTTGGGTCGTTGATTTTGAAAGTCAGCAGCAGCGTGGCCTTGGTCCCTGTACTGGCAAGGGCTGCTTCGCAAATGACGTGGGCTTTTCCCTGTAAATAAGTTTTTAGCGCGGGATTGGTGTAGCGGAAAAGTTCGGCGTGGGCCAACTCCCGGGAGATCTCGCCAGAGAATTCATCGCGGCTGCTTACAGCGATCAAGCACGGCGGGGTAGGGGGATGAAGCATTACATCGGCAGATGGGTCGTACTTTTTGATGTTAGGTTTGGCTTTCTGTATTTCTGACTTTGTTTTATTTTCTGCAAGGGCTTCATTTTCGGTTTTTTCGCCCGCCTTCGCCGAGGCTATGGCGGGTAAAGGTGGGTAAAGTTCGTCGTACAGTTGGCTGACTTGCTTCCATGCTTTGGGAAGGTTTTTGCGAACGCCCAAACTGTCCATATCTGTCATGGCGCTGGTAAGATCATGTGCTTGTTCTACTCGTTTCGATAGTTTTAAGGCTTTTTTGTAACGTGCATTTGTCTCTTTTACCTCTTTTGCAAGCGAATCAAGCAAAGCCTTTGAAGAAGTTGAATCTTTCTTAGCGGCTTCAAATGGAATAAGCACCATCTCATAATTTTTGTCGGCTGCTTCAGCCAGCTGCTGCGCGGCACTTGCCAATTGTTGCGCATTGTCAAAAAGATTGCCCGCGATACGGTTCATTTCATAAAAACCCATGCTGTCCAAAGGCGGCAATGCCTCTGGACGGGTTTGTGCAAAAATTAAATCTTGGGCAAACAGAAGCTGTACCAAGAGCGCTAAAAAGCCTATTCGCATACGAGAAAGCATTTTTGTCTATTTTTGGGCAAAAGTAAGCGGGGTTTGCGGTTTTTCGCCCCCGCATTTTTTTAACTAACTTTGTTTATGAAATTACTTCTCGCGACATTAAGCATCGCCACCATAACCCTTCTGTTCGCTTGCGATTCAGGAACCAAAGCCCCTACCAACCAAACCATGGATTTCAAACAAATTCCCGTGACTTATCCCGCTACGCGGAAAGACACAAGTGTGACCGACAATTACCACGGCACAAAGATCAGCGACCCCTACCGATGGCTCGAAGACGACCAGAGCGCCGAAACCAAAGAATGGGTAAGCCGCCAAAACATTGTCACCAACGGCTATCTCAGTCAGATCCCCTTCCGTGACAAGGTGAAAGCCCGCCTTGAACAGATTTTTGACTACGAAAAGTACGCTCCTCCCTTTAAAGAAGGTGGCAAATATTACTTTTTCAAAAACGACGGCCTCCAAAACCAAAGTGTCCTCTATGTGCAGGACAACCTCAATAGCCAGGCCGAAATTGTGCTCGACCCCAACAAATTTAGCGCGGACGGCACCACCTCCTTGGGTGAACTGGACTTTTCCAAAGATGGCCGCTACCTTGCCTATTCCACTTCTGTGGGCGGCTCGGACTGGCGTAGCATCGTGGTCAAAGACTTGAGCACAGGCCAAATGCTGACCGACGAAATCAAATGGGTCAAGTTCAGCGGCATCGCATGGCAGGGCGACGGGTTTTATTACACCCATTTCCCGGAGCCCAAAAAAGGCGACGAGCTGAAGGCTGCCAACAAATTTGGCGCGGTCTATTTTCACAAACTGGGCACTCAACCAGCTACCGACAAACTTGTGTACGCCGACAAAGCCCACCCCGACCGTTCTTTTGGCGGCGCTACCACTGATGACGAGCATTTTCTCGTTGTGTCAGGTTGGGAAAGCACCAGCGGCAACGCGCTGTTTGTCAAGGATTTGAGCAAAGCGGATGCCTCTTTCGTAACCATTGTCAATGCCTATGATAAAGACTACGGAGTGGTAGATAACATTGACGAAAAACTGCTCATCCTCACCAACCAAAACGCGCCCAACCAGCGGCTCATCCTTGTCAACCCTGAAAAGCCCGAAGAGGCCAATTGGGAGACGCTCATTCCTGAAGACCCTGCGGATGTGCTGCAAAGTGCTGTCATCTGCGGCGGTAAAATTGTTTGCTCTTACCTGCACAATGCATCCAGCAGCCTCCGCGTGTTCGACCTCACGGGCAAGGCCATACAAGAGGTCAAACTCCCCGAAATCGGCACGGTAGGCAGCATGACCGGCAAGCCGGGCGATCCGATGGCTTTCTTCTCGTTCACCTCTTTCCTGCGTCCCAACACGATCTATAGTCTGGACATGAACTCCTTGGAAACCAAGGTGTTCAAAGCCCCCAAAATTGACTTCAACCCCGATCTTTTCACCACAGAGCAGGTGTGGTACTCAAGCAAAGACGGCACCAAAGTACCCATGTTCATCACCCGCAAAAAGAACATCGCTTACGATGGCCAAAACCCAACGTTGCTTTACGGCTATGGTGGTTTCAACATCAGTATGACGCCTAGTTTCGGCCCTTCGAAGGTAGCCTTGCTGGAAAACAACGGCATCTTTGCAGTGGCGAATATCCGGGGCGGCGGCGAGTTTGGCGAGAAATGGCACAAGACGGGCACCAAATGCCAAAAACAAAATGTGTTTGACGATTTCATTGGTGCAGCGGAATATCTGATCGAGAAAAAATATACCTCGCCTCCTCGTCTGGCCATTCAAGGCGGATCTAATGGTGGCTTACTCGTAGGCGCTTGCATGACCCAGCGCCCCGACCTCTTTGGCGTGTGCTTCCCGGCAGTGGGAGTGCTCGATATGATGCGTTACCACCAGTTTACCATTGGCTACGCCTGGGCTACCGATTATGGCCGTTCAGACAATGCCGAAGATTACCCCTGCCTTATCAAATATTCCCCGCTTCACAACGTAAAAAAAACAGCCTATCCGGCCACGATGATCACCACGGCAGATCACGACGACCGCGTGGTTCCTGCGCACTCTTTTAAGTTTGCCTCCGCTTTGCAAGAAAATCAGCAAGGCACGAATCCGACCCTGATCCGCATCGAAACCAGTGCCGGGCACGGCGCGGGCAAGCCCACCTCAAAACTCATCGAAGAAGCCGCCGACGTGCTATCGTTTATGTTCTACAACATGAAAATGCAGGTGATTTATGGGGACGTGAAAGGGTAGGGAATGTCCAAGAAGAGATTAAACCGCAAAATGTAAAACCACGCCTGACGGCGGATAAACAGGAGAACAGGGAAATTTAAAACTTAG
>JACMMM010000551.1 GCA_014379065.1 Saprospiraceae bacterium | reverse complement strand
GATTGCTGGCGTGACGGGCGGCATCCTCGCCGGGCTCTGGTCGCGGGGGGCGGTAGCTGCCAACGGAATTGGCCTCGCGCTCTGGTCGCAGCACGGTCGGTGGCGATAAACGCTGTTGAAACGCAGGTTCTTGTTCAAAATCCAGGGTCGGCGTCACATTGTGACTGCCGAGGGCGTGACGCACGGCCACTTTCAGGAAATTGTAGACCAGCCGCTCGTCGTCGAACTTGATTTCTTGCTTCGTGGGGTGTACGTTGATGTCCACGCTGGCCGGGTCAATGTCGAGAAAAAGCACATAGAGCGGGTAGGTGTCGGCGGGCAATAGGTCTTCGTAGGCGCCCATCACCGCGTGGTGGAGGTAGTTGCTGCGGATGAAGCGTTTGTTTACAAAAAACAACTGCTCGCCCCGGGCTTTTTTGAAATAATCGGGCTTGCCGACAAAACCCGTGATGTGCAGGATGTCTGTTTCCTGGTCAGCAGGCACGAGTTTTTTGTTGACGGCTTCGCCGAAAATCTTCACCACGCGCTGGCGCAAATTGCCCGCCGGGAGGTGGTAAATTTCTGAATCATTGTGGTGCAAAGAGAAGAAAACATCGGGATTGGCCATCGCCACGCGCTGGAATTCGTCAATGATGTGGCGGGTCTCTACAGGGTCGGCCTTGAGAAAATTGCGCCGCGCGGGCACGGTGTAGAACAGGTTTTTGACAGAAATACTCGTGCCTTGTGGCGCCTGGCAAGCTTCCTGCACTTTTACGGTGGTATCTTCCACCACGATGCGGGTGCCGAGTTCGTCGGTAGCGCGGCGGGTGCGCATTTCCACCTGCGCCACAGCGGCGATGGAAGCCAGTGCTTCGCCCCGGAAGCCCATGGTATTCAGCGCAAACAGGTCTTTGGCCTCGCGGATTTTGGAAGTAGCGTGCCGCTCAAAACTCATGCGGGCATCGGTTTCGGACATACCGCAACCGTTGTCAATGACTTGAATGAGGGTTTTTCCCGCATCGCGGACGATGAGTTGGACTTTGGTCGCGCCCGCGTCCACGGCATTTTCAAGCAACTCTTTGGCTACGGAGGCGGGGCGTTGTACCACCTCTCCTGCGGCGATTTGGTTCGCTACGCTGTCGGGCAATAATTGGATGACATCGGACATAGGGGGCAAAGGTAGTTAGAAGTGACACTTTTTGAAAAAGTGTCACTTCTGCGTCCGTTCCTCAAACGTCCCTTTTTCGGCTTTTTTCAAAAACGCAGATAGCGAGTTTGGCAAAAGCCGGGATTTTACGGGCAAGAGAAGATTTGACAGAATTGCCATTTCGGCCCCAATGAACTGCGCAATGTCGTCATGCGACCAACCAAGAGCCTTTTTCATGGCTTTAAATCGTGCTTTCCATTCCTTTTCGGCACGCTCTTCCATTTTTTTAGTAATAAATTCAAACATTTCAGGGCTTGGCGGTTTCAATGTTCGCCAGCCGATTTTATCACCGCCTCCACCCGTTTGATGAGCTCCTCCGGCGAGGGAAAAAACGCAATCAATTCCTTCGGAAGCGATTTTGAAATGCTGTACGTCGCCACGCCGATGGGTTTATTGACAACCTGCAAGGCAAATTCGACGGTCGTTTGGTCTTTGCACTTTTCGAGGATGGGGTAATTGTGTGTCCAGCCAATTTCTGCCACCGCCGGTGGCAGAAATTCCCCTGTATTTTGGTCTGGGGGCAATTCTCCCACCGGCGGTGGGAGAATTGCCGATGGTCGATAAGCAAGATAAAAAGCCCGCATCCGCCAGACGTTGGTTTTTGAAAAACCACTTGAGCTCGGAAATGCTTTTTGCAAATCCACGGCGAGCAACTCGACCACTGAATTGCCCCAGCCGTTCGCTTGCTGGCGTTCGGCAATCATCTTGCCCAAATCCCAGTAAAGTTGGATGAGTTCTTTGTTGACCGCCCGGAAGGCGGCCAATTGCCCGGTTTGAACACGGGCGGTCGCGTCGGCCACCAATTGTTGGTAGGCGGGGGAGGCGGTTTGCGCTTCGTGGATGTCCAAGTTTGTAGCCATGCAAAAATTTTTGCTACAAATTTAAAACAAATAAAATTGTTTTGCGATATATTTTAAAACAAAAAAATTATTCAAGTTATCCAAACCTGTTCTTCATACCGCTCAAAAAGTCGCGCCACCCGCTTCGCCTCGCTCTCGCCCACTTTTAGACAGTAGTTAAAAGTGACACTTTTTTAAAAAGTGTCACTTCTTTCCCCGCTCCTTGTACCGCTTTTGCAGGTGTATGAGCGCGAAGACTTTTTCTGGGTATTTGTCTTCGATTTGGTCGGCGAGGGCGAAGGCTTTGCGGAAGTTGCCGAGGTCGGCATAGGCTTGAGATAGGCCATTGAGATGGATGGCGAGGTCCTGGCTTTTTTGCTCGAAATTAGAAGTATGGGATTCAAGTGTCGATAAGAAACGATTTATTTCTTCGGGAAAGGTCTTTCCCAATTTCCCCGCAGCTTTGGCCAAGCTTTGGAAAACTTGTGCACGCTCGAATTTAGCCGCTATTTTTTTTTGAGCGCTTTGTTCCAATTGTTGCAAAAACAGCAGTCCCTGCTCAGAATGGCCCATTTCCCCCGTAGCCTCAGCCAAGTTGACGAATGCCGTGGCAAGCTTGGATTCATCCCCTATTTTTTGAACGCTTTGTTCCAATTGTTGCAAAAACTGAAACCCCTGCTTTGAATGTCCCATTTTCTTCGCAACCTCAGCCAAGCCGGCGAATGCGCTGGCACGCTTGGATTCATCCCCTATTTTTTGAGTGCTTTGTTCTGCTTGTTGCAAAAACCGCACCCCCTGCTCCGAATGGCCCATTTTCCCCGCAGCCTCGGCCAATCTACCGAAAACCCAGGCGCGAGAGGATTCATCGGTTGTTTTTTGAGCGCCTGGTTTTTATTCAGCTTGGTCGAGGCTGCCGGGAAAATGTGTAAT
>JACMMM010000550.1 GCA_014379065.1 Saprospiraceae bacterium | reverse complement strand
TCAAGATCGTCGCGCCAAAGGTGGTCAGCAGGATCATTTTCTTCTGCCGGGCAATGACGAGCAGCAAATCTATGAGAGACACTGTGGGAGGAGAATCAAGGTTCAAGTTTTGAGGTTCAAGGTTTGAGGTGAGCGATTCGGGGCAGGGGGGGGGAATATTATTTTTTTGAAGCATCAAGGAACTCCGGCAGCGTAAACTATAAATTAGAAGGGACAATAAACCATTTTGAAGGAGAAAAAAGCAACAACTATTTCACTCTGAAAAGGTATTGTTCCGCTTAGCCAATACCATTTCCACTGTCTTCCACACCTTCTCGACAGAAATGTCCTCTATGCACTTCACTGGTCCATCGTTACTGTGCGGATATATACATTTCCAGTTGCAGTTAAAACACGGCATGTGTTGTGCTACAAAAAACGGCAGTTTAGAATCATCTTGTACATCTATTTCGTAAGGAACAAACCTTCCAAAATGTCCGCCACCTAAAATGCAAACAACAGGTACACCAACTGCTGCGCCAATATGGGCCGCACTGGTTTCATTTGTAACGACAATATCTGCCGCACGCAGAACTTCCGCTAAGACGCCAAGGGATGTTTTGTCCACTAAATCGACAATGTGCCCTGGTAACGCAACAACCAGATAATCTGCCAGTAAACTATCTTCACTCCCCCCTGCAACAACAATTTTTAACGACAGGCCGGCCAATCGTCGAGCGATTTCAGCATAGTTCTCAACGGGCCACACCCTGCCTGCCCAACCGGCAGCCGGAAAAATAACTGCATATGGCCTTTGCGGCAATTTAAATAAATGTTCAATTGATAGTTGAGGGATAATCGGCAATCGTGCTTGGAAATCCGTGAAACCGATTTCGCGCATGAACTCGGCATTACGCCTTAACTCCATCAAAGATCTGCTGGCTGCCGGGATCAGACGAGTGTACCAGTGATTACTCCAAAGATTGAACCATGGGTGAATATTGTTTAAATCGCCCTCTGAGCCTATGCGTTCAGGGGCAGCACTAGCACGCACAAGAGAATCGCCAATTTGAAAAAACCGCGAAAATGTTGGCTGAATTACAACGTCAAAACCTTCTTTGCGTATCCTTAGTAGCCACTTACAGCGATAGGGCAGGTTGCGGAAAAAACGGATGGGGTCAATGCTCCAGACTTCATCGGCCAATTTCATCTCTTCGGCCCATTCTGTCCAAGCTTCATTTCCAATCAAAACAACTGTGCGGCCTTGTGTTTGATAATGCGCTATCAGTGTTTTTGCGGCATCCAGCCAGAGCACAAAATCTCCAATAGCATCTGTCCTAACGACAAGTACCTTGTTTCCACGGGCACGAAAAGGGTGGATCAGGAGCACTAATCCATCGAGTATCGCCAATGACAATGATCGAAGATTCCTTAAAATATTCATAAAATAATTAGATGGTTACACTTCAAGTGCATTTCCAATAGCTAGAGTATATTCACTCTTAGCCCGGCTTCTAATCGCTTCAATTTCATCAGAATAGGAGGAAACGCGTGACAGTGCTTTGTTTATTATTGACTCAACACCAATATGCTCGACATCGCCAACAAAAATGGACGGTAAGTTGAGGTTTTCAATCATCAGGGCTCGGCTATCGTTACCGATAACCACAACAGGTTTACCGAAAGACGCCATCACAAAGCCGGCGTGCACACGATTGACAATACCGAATATTGCTCGGGAGTAAAATTTCATGAATTCAACATGGTCGTCCGGAACAAGGAACCGTTCATATTCCGGCACAAGCAGACTTGCAAGATTTTCTTCATCGGGAGTGTGGCAGGCAATAATGACTCGACCATGTTTTTTGGCAACGGCTGCAATTTGCTTAAACTGTGACCGCCAGAGGTTGGCGTCAATATTCTGGCCAAAGGTGAAATGCCCGCCATTCTCCATAAAATTGAGAACAATGTATTCACCGTTAAGTGCGTTCAAACCCAACCGATCACGTGCGAAGATAGATGTGCATGGAAGAACAGATGCCTCACGCCCGGCTTTTTTCAGCATGGTTTGAGCGAGCTTGTCTCTCAGAATGGTGAGATCACATGCATCGAAAAACTCACGGATATAAGCGCTGCATGCTGGACATGAATCTATTTCGCTACCATCCGAGTGATAGCGCTGACAACTTCCGCCAGCAATATTTAAAAACTTGCGACCGCGCCGATCTGGTAAAAATCTTTTTCTGATCAACGGATCAAACCATTCATTGTCGGCACAATGTGGCCCATCCGGGTGGCACCAGTAAACTGGCGCTCCGCTTTGGATGAGCACATCCGCATTATTCACGCGATTTTTTGATCCAAGTAATCGCGCCAAAGGATCAAGAGCTTTTGATACGCGGTATGATCTGATTTTCTCTAAGCCATGCACCGCACTAATCGGTATATGTTTATGAATCAACTCAACACTACTGAGCTCCTTTATCGAATCGAGCAGATAGAGAATACCTTCACGAACGAAGTCGTCGCCAATGTTATGCTTTACGGTTGTGATAATGGCAATCTTCAAAACATGCTCCTGTATTATATTGCGCAAATAATACATTATTTAGGTTTTCAAGTACAACGGCTCGGATTGCAAACAGCACTCTATACAAATAGTACACCGAATCCAGCAAATCAGCCCCTTTGAAATAAACTTGCAAGATAAAACGCCTTCAACTTCATGAAAAAAGATATTCTGGTTCTTTGGGTTAACACATCGAAAAATAATGCCGCCATCGATAGAGATATGACTGTTGATATTGCAGCACCTACTAATCCAAATTTTCGAATCAGTATCAGGTTCAATAAAACGTTAACAATCGAACCCAATAGGTTTCTATAAAATGCATGGCGTTGAAGGTTTTCGGTTATAAACCAGCTGCCGCTTGCCACACTTAGGGAAACAAAAACTCCCGCCCAGATATGTATCATCAGAACTTTGCCGGCCTCTTTGAAAGCTTCGCCGTATAGCAAAGTTACCAGCCAATCACTAAAAAACGTCATAGGTACGGCTACAGCTATCGCCATCCATACTAAAGAGGTGTAGAGACTCTGGAGTCTTG